>JBJSZF010000380.1:0-15052 GCA_046090125.1 Verrucomicrobiota bacterium | reverse complement strand
CCTCGCGAAACCGGCGGTACGACGCCGTGCAACCATGGGACTCGATCCACGGGTGCTCGTCGGGGGGGACGGCCTGCGCCGTGAGTTGGCCTCCGATCCAGTCGGTCTCTTCCGTCAGCGCCACGCGCAGCCCAGCGCAGCACGCGGCGAGGGCGGCCGCGCAGCCCCCCACCCCGCCGCCCACGATCGCCAGGTCGGCCGCGACCTCGCGCCCCATCGCCGCCGAGGCACGCATCGCGGCCGTCCACGCGACGGAGGCACCGGAGGCTCGCAGGATGAAGTCACGCCGTCTCACGCGCCTATTCGTCCATACCCTGCGGCCCGCGCGCAACGGCGGCCCGTTCCCGTTTTGTCACCGAAAGGCCACGCAACCTTTGCTCGGGGGCGCAGCCGGGCGGATAACATGACGGGAATACATCCGATGCCCCACGGGCGTCCCTCAACATGCATGCCGTTGCTTCCCATGACGCCGAAGGGCGTTCTGTCGCGGATTCCATCCGGAATCCCGACCTGGTCGTCATCGATCTCCTCGGCGGGTTGTGCCCGGAACGAGAACGGGTGCGGGCCTGCCTTGCGGCGGCCTTGTCCGACGCAGACCTCCCCGCCGGCGAGTACGACGTGGCTCGATTGGCGGAGTTGCCCACGCGTGCGGCCTTGCAGGAGTGGGTGACGGGCGAGACGCGACTGGCGCCGGACGTCGTGCGCCCGTTGGTGACGGCGGTCCATGATGACTTTCGCGCGCGGCTCATGGAGTCCGTGAAGTTGGCCGGCAAGATCCGGGTCCAACCCGGCGCCGAGACGCTGTTGGCGGAACTGGGAGCGCAGGGCATCCAAGTCGCCATCGACACGGAACTCGACGGGGACATGGCGGCGGCGTTCATCCGTGCCGTGGGTTGGAGTGGCCCCGGGAAGTTGGATGCGTTGGTGGGCGCGGACGAGGTTCTGGTTCCGCGCCCTGGTCCCGGTCAGGTGGAGGAGGCGCGGCGGCGTTGCGGGCTGGGGGCCGGGGCACGCGTGGTGAAGGTGGCGGGCTCGGCGGCGGATGCGCGGGCGGGGGTTTTGGCAGGATGCGTGGCGGTGTTGTCGTTGGTGCCGGACCTTGCGGCGGGCCACGCGCCCCTGGAGGACCTGGGCGACTTGGCGGAGCGATTGCTGGGGCATCCGCTCCCGTGAGTCGGGCCGCGCGCACGCACCGTCGCCGGCATCACGGCCGGGGCTCCGCAGCGAGCTTGGAAAGGACGGCGCGAAGGACCCGGGCCGCGTGGGTGGAGATGGGGACCTCCGTGGTGTCGGCGGCATTGATCCCCTCCTGCCCTCCCGCGAGGTCGCTCAGGCTGCGAACGACCAGGAACGGCGTCCGGTTGGCCCAGCAAACCTGCGCGATCGCCGTGGATTCCATGTCCAGGCATCCCGCCTGCCACACACGGAACGCCCAGCGCCGGTACTCGCGGTTGTCCATGAAGACGGGACCGGAAATGCCCGCGCCGCCGACGTGGATGGCGGCCGTGTTCGTGGACCAGCGCAGGGGCGGGACGTCCGCGATGGCGGCGCGCGCCAGGGCCAGCAGACCGGGATCGGCGGGGAACGACGGCACGTCGGCCGGCTTGTCCATGCCAGACCGGATCACGCTCACGTGATCGGGGTACATGAATCCGAAGTTCTCGTAGGGCGGCTTGAAGTACGAGGGCAGGACATGCCCGGTGCCGTCAGCGCGTGGGTTCGCGTAGACGGCCTCGCTGTGATGGAACCACTGATCGGGAATCACGACGTCGCCGATGCGCCGGGCGGGATCGATGCCGCCGGCCACGCCCGCGAACAGGACGTGCGTGACGCGGAAACGTTCCAGCGCGAGCTGCGTTGTCATCGCGGCGTTCACCATGCTGACACCGGACGAGAACAGCAGGACGTCCAGCCCATCCATCCGATGATGCTCGAAGCGGACGCCGTTGTGGTTCCAGACATGGAGGGGGGCAT
The DNA here is from genome assembly GCA_046090125.1 of Verrucomicrobiota bacterium. Lineage (GTDB taxonomy): Bacteria > Verrucomicrobiota > Verrucomicrobiia > Limisphaerales > UBA9464 > UBA6176. Next base: position 13,078 of record JBJSZF010000380.1, on the reverse strand, counting down.
GGTTGCCCGCGATGGCGGCGCGATTGGCCTGCATCTCGGGGCCGTAAGCCCCCATGACCGCCACAAAACGCGTCCGAGGCACGGCACGTACCGAGCAACCCAAGGCGAGGAACGCGACGGAAAGGAGAAGGAGGAGTGGGTTCATGGCGAGCAGTGAGCGGCGAGCAGTGAGCGGCGAGCAGTGAGCGGCGAGCGGCGAGCGGTGAGCGGTGAGCGGCGAGCGGCGAGCGGCAGGGACGTCGCGGGGCCGTTGAAAGGCGCATCCTTCCTACCATCGGCCGCGCGACGTCCATCATGTGCCTTGTACCACGGCCGGCTCCAGCCCGCGTGCAAGCACCCTGATAGAACGCTCCTCATGCACCCTTTCACGCCCCGCTCCTCGCTCCTCGCTCACCGCTTCCCGCCCCCGCCCGTCGCTCATCGAAAATACAGGTGCGCGATGCACAGGACGGCGAGGAGCCACGCGACGGGGGTAATGGAGCGCGCGCGTCCAATTCCGGCGTTGAACAGGACATGGACGGCGATGCCGATGGCGATGCCCTCGGCAATGCTGAAGGCCAAGGGCATGGCCAGCAGGGTGAGCACGGCGGGAAGCGCCCGCGTGAAGTCGCGCAGGTCGATCTCGGCGATGGACTGCATCATGAAGACGCCGACGATGACCAAAGCGGGAGCCGTGGCGACGGCGGGGATGATGGAGATCAGGGGGTTCAGGAAGAGGGCGAGGAGGAAGCACGCGGCCGTGGCCAGGGCCGTCAGGCCGGTGCGGCCGCCCGCCTCGACCCCGGCGGCGGACTCGATGTAGCTCGTGACGGTGGAGGTGCCGAGGGTGGAGCCGGCCATGGCGGCGGTGGCGTCGGCGGCCAACGCACGCCCGATGCGTGGGAGGTTGCCCTGGGCGTCGAGGAGGCCCGCCCGATGACACACGCCAATCAGCGTACCCATGTTGTCGAAGAGATCGACGAACAGGAGCGCGAGGACGATGGGGATGGACTCGCGCGGGTGTTGCCAGAAGTAGGCGAGGTCGAGCTTGAGGAAGGTGGGGGACAGGGATGCGGGGAGGGCGACGATGGCCTTGGGCGAGGCGGTGATGGTGGAAACGGACCCATCGGGTGCGGTCGTGGAGATGAAGAGGCCGAGCACTGTGACGGCGGCGATGCCGAGGAGGATGGCTCCCGGGACCTTGCGTTGGACGAGGATGGCGGTGAGGAGGAGCCCGCCGAGGGCGAGCCACGGTGTTGGGGACTGGAGGTTGCCGAGGGTGACGAAGGTGGCGGGGCTGGAACCGATGACGCCGCCGTTCTTGAGGCCAATGAAGGCGATGAAGAGCCCGATGCCGCAGGTGATGGCGATCTTGAGGTCGCGCGGGATGGCCGCCAGCAGGCGTTGCCGAATGCCGGTGACGGACAATAGGAAGAAGACCAGGCCGGAATAGAAGACCAAGCCCAGGGCGGCCTGCCACGGCACCTTCATGGCCCCGCACACGGAGAAGGCGAAGAAGGCATTGATCCCCATGCCGGGTGCGAGGGCGATGGGATAGTTGGTGAACAGCGCCATGAGGACCGTCATCAGGGCGGACGCGAGGGCGGTGGCGGTGATGACGGCTCCCTTGTCCATGCCGGCCGCGGAGAGGATGCCGGGGTTCACCGCCAGGATGTAGGCCATGGCGGCGAAGGTGGTGACCCCGGCCACGACCTCGCGTCGGACGTTCGTGCCGTGGGCTGGGAGCTGGAAGAGGTTCATGGCTTGGGGTTGGGGGACCGGAGGATGGACGTGGAAGGCGACGAAACGGATGGCACCGCTCTGAACTGGACCGACCAGTCCGGCCCAGACCCGACCTTGTAGCGGGCGGCGAGGCTATCGGTGTTCAGCGCGACGGAGAGCTGCAGGAGGGAGTTCACGAACACAAGGGGCTTGCCCTTGGGAACCGATCCGAAGGTTTGCACGAAGGGCGCCCGAAGCCGCGCGACGCGGCGTCCGCTCTTGAGGAACGTCACCTCGACGTTGTCCCCGACGCGAAGGCCGGCCTGCGCGACGAGGTCGGGGCCGATGTTGGACCAGACGTTGCCGTACTGGACGTCGAGCACGGGAATCACGCCGGAGAGGACGCCGTCCTTGCAGGTGGCGGCCGGGTACGGGATCCGGACGGGTGGTTTCCCGGCGGGTTGGCCCGCTTCGGCGGGCGCGAGCTGGCCCGATGCAATGCGCGCTCCGACGTGCGCGAAGAGGTCGCGCCCGTGGAAGGTGTAGCTCGCGTCCGAGCCCGGCAGGCGATGGCGCGCGGCGTCGATGACGTAGGAGCGGTCATGGCCAAGCACGTCGTCCACGAGCGTGAAGAGCCCGTTGTCCGGCCCCACGAACACATGGCCGGACCGCGTGCGATGGACGACGGGGAGGCGGTCGGTGCCCACGCCGGGGTCCACGATGCAGACGAACACGGTGTTGGAAGGCCAGTAGGGCGCGGCTTGGGCGAGCCGGAAGGCTCCTTCCCACACGTTGAACGGCGGGACCTCGTGCGTGACGTCGAACAGGCGAAGGCCGGGATCCACCGAGTGTGCGACGCCCTTCATGGCGGACACGGCCCCGTCCTTGAGGCTGAAGTCCGACAGGAAGACGACGGTGCCGCCCGCAGCGGATCGCACGGAGGCGAGGATGATGCCGACAGCAGCAGCCGCCGCCGGGACGAATGCCGGAGAAAATGGGCGCACGGGATGCCGACCAGGGATCATCAGAAGGCAATGTTCCATCGGCGCTTGGCGAAGCCGTAGGACACGGGCTTCACGGATTGCAGGAGCGGCTGCCATGCGTCGGCTGCGAACCGTTGCTCGAAGGCGCGGACGTCGCGGTCGTAGGCGTCCAGCAGGCGTTGCTTGAGGGCCGGCTCGGCGAAGGACCACTCCAGCGAGGATCGCCCGCAGCGCACCAGTTCCTCCCACGTCAGGTTGAACTCCCGGACGGCGGTCATGTACTCGTCCGTCATGTTGGAGTCCCACATGCCGGAGTCGTCGGTGGAGAGGCCGCAGGGAATGCCGGTGCGGAGCATCTCGGCGAAGTGGTGCTGGCGGTAGTCGGAGACGTATTCGAGGACCAGGTTGCTGACGAGGTTGACCTCGACGAAGGCGATGCGGGATCGGAGGTGGAGGACGAGGTCGTCGTCGGTGAGGACGTTGTTGCCGTGGCCGAGGCGCGTGGCGCCGAGGAGGAGGGTGTCACGCATGTGGGGGTTGGGCTCGTCCACCTCCCCGGCGTGGATGGCGAGGCCCACGCCGTGGTGCTTGAGGCGCATGCGCCGATAGACGTCCAGGAAGCGGCGGGGGTGGCCTTTGTCGTTGTCCTCCCGCCCGGCCATGTTGATGCCCACCCAGAGGTCGCGATGCCGGGAGATGAAGTCATAGGCGTCCTCGATGGCGCGCTCGGCGGTGGGGAGGAAGCGGATGACGACGATTTGCCATCGAACGGAGACGCCGGTGGCGAGGGCGTCGGGCTGGGCAAGACGCCGCGCCAGGCGTTGGTGGAACTCCTCGGCGTCCACGACGGCCCCGGACCCATCGAGCATCCCCATGGGAATGGTCTGGGGCTCGAGGTAGCGCACGCCCTCGGCCCCGTAGCGCCTCATCGTCTCGACGGTCATTTCAAGAAAGACGTCGATGCTGCGCCCGAGCGCGCCGAGCCGAGGCCATATCTCCTCGAAGAACTCCTGCCGGCCCTCGCCCGGCTTGTCGAGGCGGAGGGAGTCGATGAACTCGGCGCGCAGGCCCGGAGGCAGCTCATCGAGGGGCAGGTACTCGGATTGCTGGCAGGGCGTGAGCGCCTTCCAATTGAAGGCCGCGATGGTGGTGAAGCGGCGCCATGGGGTGGCGTCGTCGGGGCACGTACCCGCCTTGATGCGGGTGTAGAAGCGGTTGCCGCCATTGCGCGTGACGTTGGTGGCGACGTTGTAGAGGTCCTCCATGCGCCAGCAGCCGCCGGCGTGGTGGTGGAGGTCGCCCGCCTTGGGCATCGCATAGAGCAGGCGGTAGAGGTCCGACGGGCTCGCGTTGGTCTTGAAGGACTCGAACCGGGCTGCGAAGTCGGCCCCCATGGCGACGGAAGCGAGGAACGCGCACAGGGCGAGAAGGAGCTTCATGGATTTCATGGGATTCATGCACTCGATGGGCCTCATCGTGGGAGAGGTGGACGCTACTGGGAAGGAATGACGGCCTCGTGCCGCTGCCAGTGCTCGATGATCTCATGGACGACCCGGCTGCCCACGCGATGGGCGGCCTCGAGGGCGGGCAACATGCCGGAGTATTCCTCGGTCATGGAGTCGGCGGCGGCCTTGCCCGGGGCGGGGGTGCAATAGTTGGAGCCCGTACGGAGGAAGAGGACCCGGTTGAAGTCCACCTTGCGCATGCGGGCGAGCTGCTGGAGGGCGTGGGCAATGCCGTGGTCCTCCATGTTGGTCATGACGAAGTTGCCGCGATTGGCCGTATGCAGGCGGGTCCAGTCGTTGGCCCAGCGGGTCATGCCGGGGCCATGCCAGTAGCGGCAGGATCCGAGGCTGTCGCCCAGCAGGACCGACGCGGGCCTTTGTGCCGCCGGATGGGCGGTGTAGAGGGCGCGGTGAGCCTTGGCGGCGTCGGAGTCCGGGATGGGGATGTCGCGCGTGATGCCGTAGGCCCAACGGGCGAGGCCCGCGTTGAGCGTCCACGCCATGGGCTTCGGAGCCCAGGTGGCGTCTTCGTTGATGACGTTGGGCTTCTTGCCCCCGATGGGCACCAGTCCGTAGGGCCACGACGGCGGCACGTCGCGCGAGTCGATCTCATAGGCAATGTCGCCATCGACGACATGCAGCGCCCAGGCGGCGGATCCCACGGAGGCATCCTCGGGATCGACCCCGGCGATGCCGTTGATGAGCCAGTAGGTGCGGGTGAGGTCCAGCTCGGGCGAGAGGCCGAGGGCGAGGACCTCCGTGGCGGCGCGAACCGTGGTGCCGGAGACGAAGCCAAACACGCCGTTGGTGCCGTGGCGCAGGGGGCGGGAAAGGTTGGGAAGCGCCAAGGACTGGTTCAGGCGCTCACGTTCCACCCAGAACTGGAACTCGCCGGGGCGGTCGCCGGTGTCTTGGCCAATTTCAAAGGTGGAGACGACGAGGACCTTGGGCCGGATGGGCGGAGCGGATGCGGCCGGGAGGCACAGCAGGAGCGCGCAGAGGGCGAGGGCTAGGCGCATGAGGGAAAAGCAACGGGGAGCGAGGGGCGAGGAGCGGGGGCCGAGGCAGGCGAGCCAGGCGGGGTGATGCGCCTGGCTCGCCCCTTGGAGGGCTGCCGTGTCGCAGGTCGCACTAGAACTTGATGGTCACGCGGCCTTCGAGGCGGAACGGGAGGTCGGCCACGATGGATTCGTTGCCATAGACGGCATTGGGCGCGGACCAGTTCTTCTGGTCGGTGAGGTTGAGGAGCATGACGCGCGCATCCCAGCGCGGGGCGGTGTAGAAGACGGTGAGGTCGAGGGTGTACTGGTTGGGGATGACGAGGGTGCCGGCGACGTTGTTGTTGATCTCGGAGGTGAACACGACGTTGGCGGAGGCTCCGAGGCCCTTGTAGATGCGGTAGGTGGTGAGGAAGTTGACCAGGTGGGTGGGCACGCCCTGCCGTCGGAAGGAGTCGCCGGACATGGCGAAGAAGCGGTCGCCGGGAGAGGTCAGGGTGGTGTTGCCGACGTCGAACTGGGGCTGGTTGACGGTGGAGTCGAGGTAGGAGTAGCCGAGGGTCAGGTAGAACTCGCGCGTAGGCTGGTAGTTGGCCTCGACCTCGAAGCCGCGGGTGTTGAACTCGACGACGGTGCGGTTGAGCTGGGCGTCGGCGCGGGTTTGTTCGAAGAGGGCGGCGCCGAGGAAGAGGCGGCCGTCGTAGAGGGAGACCTTGGACCCGACCTCGTAGAGCTGGGCCTCGTTGCGGAGGTTGCGATTCGCGAAGTTGGCAAGCCCCGCCGTCGTGTAGCCACCACCGTTGCCGACGGATCCGACGGGGTTTTGGGACCAGTTGTAGGTGAAGTAGCCGGAGAGACGCTGCGTGAACTTGTACACCGTGGACGCGTTGGCGCTGGGCAGGCCCAGCGTCACGGAGTCGCCGGGCAGGAACTTGGCGGGGTCCGAGTAGTCCAGGCTGACGACGTTCAGGCGGCCGCCACCCAGCAGGGACCATCGGTCCGTGATGCGGAAGTCGTGTTGGTAGAACGGGCCGGTGAACAGGGAATGCGAGACGCCGGAGTCGCCGTTGTCCGGCGTGTAGTAACGCCCGGGATGGCCGGGCACGGGCACGGACGTGAAGGGGTTGGGGAAGTTGACGGAGTTCCGGATGTTGATGGAGGACAGGTCGCGGGACAGGTCCCACACGTTGGCCGGCTCGGTGAAGAAGTCGTTGAACGCGCGCACGTACTGGTACCGGACGTCGGCGCCGGTGTTGATGGAGTGCTTCTCCAGGTTGATGCGGACCTCGGTGCGGTTCTCGAAGGACCACGAGGGATCAATGATCTCGGAGTAGTAGTAGGAAGACTCGGTCTGGCGGTCCACGTAGCGGAAGAGCGTGTTGTTGGCGATGTCCACGGAGTCGGAGGCGTGGTACGTCTGGACGGCCTGCGCGTTGTAGGAGAAGCCCTCGGAGTCGTCGCCGGGCCGGAGCAGTCGGCGGCGGCGGTCGAGCTTCACAAGCGGCCCCGGGTCGATGCGGTTGACAACGGGGTAGCCGGACGTGACCCAGCGGCTGTTCTGGGGGTCGGACGTGGGGGCGGCCGCGCCCGCCGGGACGTTGATGTTGGAGAAGGAGATGGGCGTTCCGGAGGCATCCACGTAGCCGAAGGGATAGGCGGCGAAGTCCGGGGCGGGGTTGTTGTTCACGCCGGTCTGGTAGAGGCCCTTGTCGATCAGGAGCTGCGTCGGCCGGTTGACGCCGAAGTTCTCGGTGTAGTTGGCCCAGTACCACTCGTTGTTGAAGAAGACGTCGTACTTCTCGTTGGGCTGCCACGAGAGCGCCCCATAGACGGCCTGGGACTTGCGGAAGCCGTCGTAGTAATAGCTGCCGGAGTCCTCGCCGGAGTAGCTGAGGCGCCATGCGGCCGTCTTGCCCGGCAAGGGCGCGCCCACGTCCATGGTCCAGCGGCGTTGCTGGAACATGCCGAAGGTGGACGAGACCTCGCCGTGGTAGCCGTCATAGAACGGGCGCTTCGTGATGAGGTCCACGTAGCCGCCGACGTATTGGGAGGGGCCGTACACGGAAGAGGCCGGGCCCTTCACGATGTTGACGGACTCGACGGAGTTGAAATTGACGGGCAGGCCGTTGCCGTTGGACGTGAGGCCCTGTCGCATGCCGTTGACGAAGGTGTCGGCAATCTGGGTGCGGATGTCCGGCGTGGTGGGGGCGCCGAAGTTGGAGCGCGTGTAGGAGCTGGAGGTGAGCTTCGAGAAGTCCCGGACGTCGTAGATGTTGATCGCGTCGAGCTGCTCCCGGGAGATGATGGTGACGTTGCGCGGCGTCTCGAGGATGGGGCGGTCGGAGCCGTACACCGAGTTGAAGGGCCGGACGGTGGGGACCACCTGCTCCTCCAAGGGAATGCCCTCGACGACAATGCGGTCGAGGTTGGCAGGGGCGGTATTGGTGGTCTGGGCGAGGACGCCAGCCGAGAACGTCAGGCTGGCCAGCGATGCGGGGAGCAGAAGGGTCTTCATTGCGCAGGCGGGCTATTTTTGGACACCACGGTTCTGGCGCCGGGCAACTTGCGCCCGGCGAACCCGCTGAAACGGGTCGTTTTGGAGGAAAGCAGCCGGTGGGCCAGAGTGGGGAAGCGGGCGCAGGGATGAAGGATGAAGGATGAAGGATGGGGAGCGCGGGATGGCATGGGGGTTGCGGCGGACCGTGTTGGATGAACCCAGGGAGGCTTGATGGTGGCGCGGGAGCGAAGGCTCCGTTGCCAGACGTGCTGCGCCAGTTGGTGGAGCAGTTGCAACATCCGTCGGGCTCGGTCCTCCAGCGCGCCGGGGTGGAGGACCGGCCGTTGCGCGGCACGACGTTGTTCCTCGCGAGCTGCGGCGTGGAGACGCGCATGGGCCCCTTCACGGCGCACGTGTTCCAGGACGTCATCCACAAGGGATACGTCATCGCGTTGGCGGCGGGGGACATCACGGCGGCGACGGTCCTGTACGCCCGGATCCACAGCTCGTGCATCACGAGCGAGACGTTGCGCGGGTGCGACTGCGACTGCGTGCAGCAGTTGGAGGGGGCGCTGGAGGTGATCCAGCGCAAGGGCCATGGCATCGTGTTTTACCTGATGCAGGAGGGCCGCGGCGTGGGCTACGTGGCGAAGGCACGCGACCGGATGCTGGTGCAGTCGTCGCACGACCAGATCTCGACCTTCGAGGCGTACCGCTGCATGGGGCTGAGGAAGGATCATCGGAATTACGACGACGTGGCGGACGTGTGCCACCTGCTTGGGGTGCGTGCGCCCTTCGTGTTGCTGACAAACAACCCGGACAAGGTGGCGGCGCTGACGTCTCAGGGGTTGGCCGTCGCGGGGACCGAGGCGCTGGAGTTCGAGCCGTCGCCGTTCAACGTCGCCTACCTCGCCTCGAAGGCGGACTCGGGACACCAGTTGAAGCAGGCAACGGCGGGGATGCGGCGCGCGTTGCCGCCGGAGCCCGTGATGCCCTTCCGGCCCCATGCATTGCCGGGGGCACAGCGCTTCATCTACGCAGCCTCCTATTTCCTGCCGGTGAAGCCCGTGGACGGCGAGATCGTTTTGTCCGAGGAACGCTTCCACGAGGTGTTCCGCGAGACGCCCGTGGAGCGGTTCATGGAGGGGGACGCCCCGTTGGTGCGGGACTACTACGTGATCCGGGGCAACCGGCTCCTGGTGCGCATCGACCCCGGCAACCTCGCCCGCCACAAGGAGACGCACCCGGGCTCGTCCGTGACGGAGCTGCTGACGACGCCGTACTGGTTCCGGGTCCACGTGTACTTCGACATCGTCACGAGCCAGGAGATGGTGGTGCTCACCTATGGCAAGCCCCTGCTCTACGACGTCGCCGTCATCCGCGTGCACAGCGAGTCCCTGTTCAACCGGCTCCCCCTCGTCAGCATGGACAACCGCGTGAAGTTCAAGAAGTCCGTGCAGCACGTCGTCCACTACGGCGTGGGCGCGGTCTTCCTCCTGTACTTCGACGGGCGCGGCGCGGGTTTCGGTGCCCATGCGACGGACCGGATGCTCACGGAGCAGGGCATGTCGTTCTCCAGCGACGAGTCCTATAAAAAGCTGGGCGTGGGATACGACAGCCGCGACTACGACTCGATCATGCGGCTCGTCCGGCATCACTACCCGTCCGGCAAGATCCAGATGGTGATGAACTCGCCGTCCAGCCTCGTCCGGAAGAAGGAGTACGCCGAGGCCCTGAGCGCGCATGGGATCGAGGTGCACAAGTGGATCTTTCTGGATGATCGCAACGTGTCGGAGTGACGGGTGATGGACGCGAAGGGACATGGATTGCTGGGACGGCGCGCGGCGGAGGCATGGCCGCTCGCGCGGGCGTTGCTGCTGGAGCCGCCGGGGCCGGACTGGCAGCCGGGCCACGGCGGCGTGATCGCCACGGGCGTGGGAAGCTCCGAGGCGCACGCGCGTTACCTGGTGGGCCTGCTGCGTCATTACACGTCCGTGCCCGCATGGTTCGAGCCGTTGTCGGCCTTCCTCGAACCCGGCTTTCCCGGGCGCGCGGCGGAGGGGCGGACGCTGGTGGTCTTCAGCCAAGGCTTGGCCGCGAACGCGCGGGTTGCGCTGGAACGACGAAGGGAGTTTGCGTCCGTCGTGTTGATGACGTCGGCCACGGTGGCGGGCCAGGAGCAGGCGGGGCGGCCGGAACGGGCGGCCATCGTGAGGAGTCTCGTGGCGGAGGGCGGCCGCGTGGAACGGTTCCCGATGGAGGACGAGTACGCGATCCTCGTGCGCTTGATCGGGCCGTTGTGCGGGTTTGCGGCGGCGTGGCGCCTGGCGTCGTGCGTGAAGGGCCGCTCGCTCGGGACGGCGCGCGACCTCGTGGAACAGCTCGACGCCTGGGCGGCGGGGCCGTGGTCGCGCCGGATGTTGGCGGGCATCGAGGAGGCCTTGGATGCGCATCGGGCCGGGTTCGTGGTGGCGACCGGGCCCGCGCTGGCGGGGTGCGCGGAGAACGTGGTAGCCAAGTTCGTGGAAGGGTTGTACTGGCGTGGGCCGCGCGTGGTGGACCTGCTGGGCCTCGCGCATGGACCTCTGCAACAGTTGGTGGCCGTGCCGGAGCCGGCGTGGGTACTGGGCGACGACGCGCTGGCTCGCCGGGCGGAGGCTGTCTTGGTCGGCGCGGGCGTGCGGGCGCTACGGGTGCCCATGCCAGGCGCGGCGGAGGTGGCTCCCTTGGCGGCGGAGTTGTTGCTCAACCCCGTGCTTGTGGGATTGGCGCGGCGCTTGGGCGTGGACCAGGTGAACTGGCCCGGGAAGGGCATGGACGGCGGGCTTTATGGAATCTCAAGAAGGGAGGACGTGGATGACGCGAAATGTGCCGGATCACTATAGCGAGGTGTTCACGGCGGAGGCGGTTCAGTGCGGCGTGGACCGGGTGGCGGCGGAGCTGACGCCTTGGGCGCGGGACGTCTTGGCTCGCGGTGGCCAGCAGGTGCTGGCGTTGTGCGTCCTGAGGGGGGCGGTGTTCTTCTTTGCCGACTTGCTCAAGGCCATCCCGGTCTCGGTGGAGGCCACGTATTGCCGATGCCGTGGATACGAGGCGGGCGTGAACGGCCAGATGGCCTCGCGCCTCCAGGTGGAGGGCCTCGACCTTGACCTGACCGGCCGGGACGTGCTGGTGGTGGACGACATCTGCGACTCCGGACGCACCTTGGCGGAACTGACCACCTTGTGCCGGGCCCGCGGCGCGGCGTCGGTCCGAACGGCGGTGCTGGTGCACCGAGTGATCCCGGAAAGCCTGCATACGCCCGACCACGCGGCGTTCAGGTACGAGGGCCGCGAATGGTTCACGGGCTACGGGATGGACGACCGGTCGTGGCGCACCAACTACCCGTCCGTGTACGTGCTGCGGCCGGGCAACGATGCGTGACGCGTCGGGGGCGCCGGGGCAGGCTTCGGCCGATGAGCGTGGCGAGGCCGAGGCCGCTGGAGCGCGGGGATGAGGTGGGCTTGATTTGCCCGGCGGGCGCGCCGTTGGACTTGAGGAGGATCGACGCGGGGCGGCGGGCGCTGGAGGCGCGCGGGTATCGGGTCAAGGTGGGGCGCCATGCCACGGGGCGCCACGGGGCGTTTGCCGGGACGGATGCCGAGAGGTTGGAGGACCTGAACGCCATGCTCCGGGATCCCGGGGTGCGCATGGTGATGGCCGTGCGCGGGGGCTACGGGTGCGCGCGCCTGCTGGAGGGCGTGGACGTGGACGCGGTGCGACGCGACCCGAAGTGGCTGGTGGGCTACAGCGACGTGACGGCCTTGCAGATGTCCTTGCTGGCCCGATGCGGCCTCGTGAGCGTCTCGGGGGTGTTGGCCGGGGTGGAGCTGGCCGCCGGGATGGACCCGTTCACGGAGGGCGCGTTTTGGCCGTTGGTGGAAGGGGCCACGGCGGGCGTGGACCTCGGCAACCCCGGGGACAAGCCGTGGGAAGTGGTGGTGCCCGGCACGGCGGAGGGCACGCTAATGGGTGGTTGCTTGTCGTTGGTAGGCTCGTTGATGGGGACGCCGCACCTGCCTTCGATGGAAGGCTCCATCCTCGTGTTGGAGGACATCCACGAACACCTGCATCGGGTGGACCGCCTGCTCGTTCAGTTGCGACTGGGGGGCGTGCTGGGGCGAGTCGCAGGGGTGGTGCTGGGGCAATTCACGGACTGTGGCCCGGCAGACCGCCGCGGCGGCTGGCTCGAACTGGGGGAGATTGCCCGGGAGGTGTTGGGTGGCTTGGGAGTGCCGGTGCGCATGGGATACGAGTACGGCCATGACCCGAGGAAACGAAGCCTCCCCTGGGGCCTTCGCGCGCGACTGGACGACAAGGGATTCCGGTTGCTGGAGTAGCCCGGATGCGACGGCGGCACGGGGATCCACGGGGGGTATCCTCCCAAGGATGCCTCACCCTCGCGACGCGTCGGACGCGGTCCCGCCTCCCTTCTCCACCGGCAACCTGCGAACCGTGGACGGAAGTCCGGCCTACCGACGGGCGGGTGCCGGAGCGGCCTTCAGCTTGGGGTCGATGGGGGCCACGGGGGCCTTGGGGGCCTGAGGCGCATCGGGAACCGAGGAGGACGAGGACGACTTCTTGCCGGGCTTCTTGCCCGACGACTTGTCCGGGAGCTGGTCCACGAGGTTCTCGAGCTGGATCTGCGGGAGGGACTTGGGACGCAGCATCATCTTGGACCGTTCCTCGGCGGACATGGCGGCAAGCTGGGAGGGGGCCGGGATCACGATGGGCGTGAGGAAGATCATCAGCTCCGTCTTCACGTTCGACTTCTGCTTCCGCTTGAAGGCATTCCCGAGCCACGGGATGTCGCCGAGGTAGGGAATCTTGCTCTCGGACTCCGAGACCTGGTTCTGCATGAGGCCGCCGATGACAACGGTCTGGCTGTCGGGGACGACAACGACGGTGTCGGCGACGCGTGAGTTGACGACGGGCGCCAGCGCGCCGGCGGAGATGGGCACCCAGGTGGAGCGGTCGGCCAGCGCGGAGATCTCGGGGGAGACAATCATCTCCACGAGGCCCTGCGGCGTGATGAACGGGGTGACGCGCAGGATGATGCCCACGTTCTGGTAGGAGACGGTGTTCACCTGCCCGTTGATGGCGCTGAACTGGGTGTTGGAGACCAGGGGAACCTGCTGGCCAAGCGAGATGGTGGCGGGTTGGTTGTTGCGCGCGAGGATGGACGGGCGAGAGAGGATTTCCGCGCGGCCGGCCTGCGCGATGGCGCGGAGGGTGGCCTGGAAGTCCGTTCCAAGAACCTGGTAGAGGCCGGCACCCGGGGGCACGGGGAGCATGCTCTGGACGTTTTGGCCCAGGGCATTGGGGACGGAGGACGTGGCGGCGGAGGAAAGGGCG
>JBJSZF010000379.1:0-4325 GCA_046090125.1 Verrucomicrobiota bacterium | reverse complement strand
GTCGGACGACACCCCGGTGACCGTCGCCGACCGCGAGGCGGAACGGGTGATGCGCCGGATGATCGAGGCCCGGTTTCCAACGCATGGGATCGTGGGCGAGGAGTTCGGGACGGTGCGCGGCGACGCGGAGTTCGTGTGGGTGCTGGATCCGATCGACGGGACGAAGTCCTTCATCTCGGCGGTGCCCTTGTTTGGAACGTTGATTGGGTTGCTGCACGAGGGCGCGCCCTTGCTGGGCTGCATTCACCAGCCCGTCTTGCGCCAGCTCATGATCGGGGACGGCCACGTGACCACGCTCAACGGGTCGCCGGTGCGCGCGCGGGCCTGCCGGTCGCTGGCGGAGGCAACGATGGTGGTGACGGACCCGCTGCACCCGTCGCAATACCGCGACGGCGCCCGGTACGACGCCCTGTCCCGCAAGGTCCGCGTGGTGCGGACGTGGGGGGATTGCTACGGCTACTTGCTGGTCGCGGCGGGCTGGGCGGACCTGATGGTGGACCCGATCATGAACCCCTGGGACTTGCAGCCGGTGATCCCCATCATCCGCGGCTCCGGGGCCGTGATCACCCAGTGGAACGGCGGCCCGGCCCATGCCACCGGAGCCAACTCCGCCATCGCCGCCATGCCCGGCGTGCACGCCGAGGCGTTGAAGGTGTTGAACGGTCCCTAGCGGCGTTCCTCGGACCCGCCGGGACTCCTCGAAGGGATCCCTGGCCACGGCGGCCGAGGACGCCCGTGCTGTCGGCACGCCCCTCGCCCCTCGCCCCTCGCTTCCCGCTTCCCGCTTCCCCGATTTTCCGTGATTCCCCACGGGGCCGTGGTTCGGGCAAGGTCTCGGCTGCGTCATGACCGAGATCCCGAAGGCCTACGAGCCGCAGTCCGTCGAGTCGAAGTGGTACGAGTTCTGGGTGGAGCAAGGGTGCTTCACGGCCGACCCCGCGCGGGTCAGCGAAGCGCGCCCGGCCTACTCGATCGTGATTCCGCCGCCGAACGTGACGGGCGTGCTCACGCTGGGGCACGTGCTGAACAACACCATCCAGGACATCCTGGCGCGCAAGGCGCGCATGGAGGGCAAGGAGGTGCTTTGGCTGCCGGGCACGGACCACGCCGGCATCGCCACCCAGAACGTCGTCGAGAAGACCCTGCGCAAGGAGGGCGTGATCAAGCATCGCGACGACCTCGGGCGCGAGGCGCTCGTGGCCAAGATCTGGGAATGGAAGGAGAAGTACGGCGGCATCATCCTGCGCCAGCTCCGCGCGCTGGGAGCGTCGTGCGACTGGTCCCGCACCCGGTTCACGATGGACCCGGACTACTCGCGGTGCGTGCAGGGCGTGTTCGTGGACCTGTACCGCAAGGGCCTCATCTACCGCGGCAAGCGCATGGTGAACTGGTGCCCGGCGTCCCTCACGGCGTTGTCGGACGAGGAGGTGGTCATGAAGGAGCAGAAGGGCTTCATGTACCACTTCCAGGTCGAGGTGGTGGAGCACCCGGGGACGTTCCTCACGATTGCCACGACGCGCCCGGAGACGATCCCGGCGGACACGGCGGTGGCGGTGAACCCAAAGGACCCACGCTATGCGCACCTGGTGGGCAAGCACGTCTGGCGTGCGTTGCCGCTGGACGTGCCCAAGGAGCAGCGCGTCATCCCGATCATCGCGGACGACCACGTGGACTTCGAGTTTGGGACGGGCGTGCTCAAGGTGACGCCGGCGCATGACAAGGCGGACTTCGACATTGGCCTGCGCCACAAGCTGCCGGTGATCGACGTGCTGACGCCCGACGGCAAGCTCACGGCAGGGGCGGGCGCGGACCTGGCGGGCCTGGATCGCTTCGCCGGGCGCAAGAAGGCGGCCGAGCTGCTCGAAGGGGCGGGCGCACTCGTGAAGGCCGAGCCCTACGTCAACAACGTCGGGTTCAGCGAGCGCGCCGACGTGCCCGTCGAGCCCCGCCTCTCGGAGCAATGGTTCCTGCGCTACCCCAGCGTGGAGGCCTCCAAGCGTTGCGTGGCCGACGGCGCCATGCGGTTCTTTCCGGATCGTTGGGCGAAGGTGTACGACCACTGGATGACCGGCATCCAGGACTGGTGCATCAGCCGGCAGCTTTGGTGGGGGCACCGCATCCCCGTGTGGTATCGCGGGGCGGAGATCCACTGCGGGCTGGAGGCTCCGGCGGGCGACGGATGGGTCCAGGACCCGGACGTCCTCGACACGTGGTTCAGCTCGTGGTTGTGGCCGTTTGCCACGATGGGCTGGACGGGCGACCAGACCGCCGACGGCCCCAACGCCACGCTGCGGGCATTCTATCCCACGACGGACCTCGTGACCGGGCCCGACATCATCTTCTTCTGGGTGGCGCGGATGATCATGGCGGGCTTCGAGTACATGGGGGATCTCCCGTTCCGGAACGTCTATTTCACCGGGATCATCCGGGACAAGCAGGGGCGGAAGATGTCGAAGTCCCTGGGCAACTCGCCGGACCCGCTGGACCTGATCGCCAAGTACGGTGCGGACGCGCTGCGGTTCGGGGTGATGCGCGCGGCGCCGCTGGGGCAGGACGTGCTCTTTGACGAGCTGGCCGTTGAGCTGGGCCGCAACTTTTGCAACAAGCTCTGGAACGCCTGCCGCTTCCGCCAGTTGCACGCCGGGGCCACCGAGCAGGAAATCAACCCGGCCCTGCTCACGTCGGACGACCGCTGGATCCTGTCCCGCCTCCACGTCGCCGTGCGCGAGGTGAACGAGGCCTTCGCCAGCTACCGCTTCAGCGACGCCACCGCCACCTTGTACCGCTTCTTCTGGAGCGAGTACTGCGACTGGTACATCGAGGCCAGCAAGCCGGTCCTCGGCATGCCCGGCGAGCCGCCGACCGACCCGTCGCGTGCCGCCCTCCGGGACAACAAGCTGGCCGTCATCGACCTGGTCCTCGCCCATGTCCTCCGCCTCTTCCATCCCTTCCTTCCGTTCATCACGGAGGAGCTGTGGCACGGCATGGGGTTCCACCACGACCTGCCTGCGGACCGCGGCGGCCGGACGGTGCTGTTCGCCGTGTGGCCGAAGCCGTTCGACGACGACGAGGCGGCCTATTTTGGGCTCACGGCGGCGGCCGAGGCGCAGGCGCAGGCCCGCTTCGACTTGGTCACGCTGGGACGGAACCTCCGCGCGCAGTTCAACATCGCCTCGAACAAGCGCGTCCGGTTCGTCCTGCGTTCGGCCCATGAGTTGCCGTCGGAAGAGCACGAGATCCTGCGCGGGTTGCTCAACGCCGAGCCCCTCGAGCTCGTTCCCACCTCCTGGCAGGCGCCCCGCGGCACGCCCGTGGCGTCCAACGTCGTGGGCGACCTTTTCCTTCCGCTGGAAGGCCTTGTCGATGTCGCTGCCGAGCGCGCCCGCCTCGACAAGGAACTCGCCCGGATCCGGGCGGAGGTTGCGAAGGTGCAGGACAAGCTGGGCAACCCGGCCTTCGCGCAAAAGGTGCCCGCCAGCGTGCTCGCCGAGCACCAGCAACGCCTCGCCGACTGGCAGGCCAAGGAACGCCAGGTCCACGAGGCCCTCGCCAACCTGCCGGGGTGAGGGCGGGCGTTGCACGTGTTCGGCGCGCCAAGCGGGTGACATTTCGGCAACCCCAGCGTCCTGCGCAGGTTTTTGATGGACAGACAGATCAGGGCAGCAATAACGCGTTGAAGTGTTTTGGAGCCGAACCCATTGCAAAGGCAACTCATGAAGGCGCACACCACACCCATCACGGCGATTCGCAGCGAGGCCGCCGGCATCCCGCGGTTTTCACGGTCGCTGCAGCGGATCTTGGCGGTCCTCGTCGTGCCATTCGCCCTCTTGATGATGGCCAGTGCTGTCATGGCCTTCGTCCAAGGCCTGGGGTCGCTTCTGAGTTCACACGCCCCTTCACATCAAGCGCTGTTGGCCTTGGCAGCGACGCTCCTCTTGGCACTCGGCTTGTCCTGTCTGGCATGGAGCCTTTGGCTCGGGCGCGGCGTGCCCCTGGCGGTTCGGCGGGGATTCCTCATCGCCCTGCTGGGCGGGATCCCCACCGGCCTGGCTTGGTCCTACTTCACAGACGAGGACATCACGGGATGGGCCATGGTGCTTGTTGTCATGGCCATGAGCTGGCAGGCGATCCCCGCTCTTTGGGGCTCCCGGCCCGGGCGTGTTCCCGAGGCCGACCCCGCTGGTTGAGCCTGGGGCGCATGACGGCGGTGCTCACCCTCGCCAGCCTGCCCGGATGAGGCCTCCCTTGCACCCGTTCGCCTCCGTCGCTTGGTTTGCCCGGTGAGCACCGGGAATTCCTGCAAGACGCGCGTCTCGTTCTACGAC
>JBJSZF010000378.1:0-9900 GCA_046090125.1 Verrucomicrobiota bacterium | reverse complement strand
GTCTGATATGCGTGAACCGTTGAGTTTGTGTGCGAGTTATGCATTTGTTGTTCAACTTGGTTGTATGCTGTAGGATGTTAACATACTTGTTTAGCAAGGCCAACTTCTCGGACCACGGGGCCAACCGGCTCGGCGCCTCCGCCCTCATGCAGGGCCTCGCCGACGGCTACTTTGTCCTCCCGTCCACCATCGCCACCTACCTCGCCGGCGTGAAGCCCGGCTCCCGCCCCGCCGACGACCGAGCCGAGTTCCGCGACGCCGAGGCCTCCGTCCGCAGCCAGCTCGCGGCCTTCCTCGGCGGCAAGGGCAAGCGCACCCCCTCCGGCTTCCACAAGCAGCTCGGAAAGATCATGTGGGAATACTGCGGCATGGCCCGCAACAAGGCAGGCCTCGAGAAGGCCATCGCCACCCTCTCCGCCCTCCGCGAGGAATACGCCTCCAACCTCACCGTCGCCGGCGAGGCCTCCGAGTGGAACCAGTCCCTCGAGAAGGCCGGGCGCGTCGCCGACTTCATCGAGCTCGGCGAGCTCATGTGCCGCGACGCCCTCATGCGCGAGGAAAGCTGCGGCGGCCACTTCCGCGAGGAATACCAGTACACCGCCGCCGACCCCGAGGTGCAGCAGGGCGTCGTCAACGCCGGCGACGTCAAGCGTCGCGACGACCAATTCGCGTTCGTCGCCGCATGGGAATACGCCGGCCACGGCCGCGCGCCCGTCCTCAACAAGGAACCCCTCAACTACGAGGAGGTGAAGATGAGCACCCGCAGCTACAAGTAGCCACGCGTGCCCGTCCTCCGCCCCCTTATCCCTCATCGCATGGCATGAAGACGCCCGCGCAACCAAGGGCTTCCCGCCTCACGAGACCGATCCCCGGACTTCCCAACAGCATCCATGGACGGCCGCCCAGCGGCGCGTCCCGTCCCAACCCGAAGGTTTCCCCATGAAAGTCACCCTCAAGGTCTGGCGCCAAAAGAACCGCAACTCCGCGGGCGGCTTCGCCACCTACGCCACCCCGGACCTGAACCCCAACATGTCGTTCCTCGAGATGCTCTACGTCGTCAACGAGCAGCTCGCCGAGGCCGGCCAGGAGCCCATCGCCTTCGACCATGACTGCCGCGAGGGCATCTGTGGCACCTGCTCCCTCGTCATCGATGGCAAGCCCCATGGCCCCCACAAGGGCATCGCCTCCTGCCAGACCTACATGCGCAGCTTCAAGGACGGCGACGTCATCGTCGTCGAGCCCTTCCGCGCCAAGCCCTTCCCCCTCGTCAAGGACCTCGTCGTGGACCGCAAGGCCTTCGACCGCATCCAGCACGCCGGCGGCTTCATCACCGTGCGCACCGGATCCGCGCCCGACGCCAATGCCATCCCCGTCCCCAAGGAGGACGCTGACCTCGCCATGGACGCCGCCCAGTGCATCGGCTGCGGGGCCTGCGTGGCCGCGTGCAAGAACGCCTCCGCCATGCTCTTCGTCTCCGCCAAGGTCTCCCACCTCGGCCTCCTGCCCCAGGGCCAACCCGAGCGCCATCGCCGCGTCAAGGCCATGGTCGAGCAAATGGATGCCGAAGGCTTCGGCGGGTGCACCGTCACCGGCTCCTGCGAGGCCGTCTGCCCCAAGGAAATCAGCCTCGACTTCATCGCCCGAATGAACCGCGACTACGCCGTCTCCCTGATCAAGGGCGACGCCAAGAAGATCTCCGGCGGCGGCGCGGGCTGAGGCGCACCCGCGCCTGCGGCCCTAGGCGGCCTTCCCGCCCTTCATCGCGGACGCCCTACAGCGGGATCCGCGGCACCGCCCCGTAAAACCGCAACAGGTCCACGTCGTCGGACCGCACCGACTGGTTCTGGATCCACGGCGGCATGCGGGCGATGCGCCGCGTCGCAGGCGACACCAGCCGCCACACCTCCGCATGGCCGTCCGCGAAGGACAGCGTGGGCCCGAAGTCATGGCGTGCGGCGGGGAAGTCGATCCAGCGGTTGTCCCCGGGCTGGGTCAGGACGAAGCGCGCGTTCTCGATGCTGTTCTCGTGCTCGTCCAGGAACACGAAGGCCGCGCTCGGCGACGGTTGCTGCACCTGCGACAGCCGATGCCAGCACGTCCGGTCCGACGGGTCCGGCTCGTCGTTCATGTACGCGTTCATGGAAACCGAACGCACCCGCCGTTGGCGGCCTTGGTCCCGCACCGTGGAGCGGTCGGCCGGGCACAGGTATAGGCTGACCGAGCGGTTGTACGGGAAGAGCATGCCGCGCTGGAGGTTCGTCGTGGACGCGTCGGTATAGGCGTTGCCGGTCACCCAGGTGCGGGTGCTGGCGTTCAACCCAGCGCGACCGCCGGTGGACAACGTCTCGTTGGGCGGCAGCTCGTCGCGGTGGTCGTCGATGTACATCAACCACGCGAGGGTCAACTGCCGGTAGTTTCCCAGGCACTGGATCCGCAATGCCCGCGCCTTCGCCTTCGCCAGCCCTGGCAAGAGCATCCCGGCGAGCACCGCGATGATCGCAATCACCACGAGAAGCTCGATCAAGGTGAAGCCACCCCGTCTCCGCCTACCGCCTTCCGTCATACCAGATCGCGCACGATTCACGGCGTTGCAGCGTCGCCCTCGGCCGCAGCAACGCCCTCAGCGAAAATCCCAGAAGCTCGCCCGGCCCGTACAACGACACCTTCCGCGCCGACGTCACCAGCGGATGCGAGCCGAGGATCACGCGCCGTCGTCCCCGCGCCAGCGGGCTGCGCCGGAGCCGCCGCGACAGCTCGATCTCCTCGGCCGCATACAGCTCCGCTGGGAAGCCGCCGACGTCGCGAAACACGGCCGCATCCACGAAGTAGAACGAGCCCGCCGGAAGCCTCGTCACCCGGCTGACCAGGTTCCATCCCGCCGCCACGGCGCCGGCCGCCCAGCCCCCGCCGTCGAGCCGGACCGTCGAGCCCCCGGCATAGCAACGGCCCGACTGAATCGACCGGAGCATCGCCGCCATCAGGCCGGGCGAGGGGCTTGAGTCCGCGTCCACGAAGACCAGCCAGTCGCCCGTTGCCGCCGCCGCGCCGGCGTTGCGCGCGCGGGCGATCATGTTCACGGGCTCGAACACCACGCGGGCCCCCGCCTCGCAGGCCACGCGTGCCGTGCCATCCGTGGAGTTGTTGTCGGTGACGATCACCTCGCTGGACCAACCCGCCGCATGCACGGGCGCCAGCGAGTCATCAACGGCGCGCAGGGTGGCGGGCAGGAGCCGTTCCTCGTTGAACGCGGGGATGACCACCGAAAGCCGCATGAGTGGACGCTGCGCGCAAAGCCTTGCTTTGCAAAGCGCCGGGTTCGGGGCAGTCTGCCGAGCGGGCGAGGTACTGGGATGCTTGGAACGCCGGGCTAGCAGGGATTCGCCGATTGCACGACGAGCGCACGGGACCACCACATAGGAGACCATGAGCACTGCCGAGACGTCAGCCACCTTCACCAAGGGCCTCGAGGGAATCGTCGCCGCGCACACGCGCCTCAGCGACGTCCGCGGGGACGTGGGCCAACTCATTTACTGCGGCTACAACATCGACGAGCTGGCCGGAAAGGTCAGCTACGAGGAGGTCGTCCATCTCCTTTACCACAACCGCCTCCCCAACGCGAAGGAGCTGGCCGATCTCAAGGCCACCCTCGCGGGGTTCCGCGAGCTCCCCCAGGGTGTCATCGACCTCGTCACCCACTTGCCCAAGGACACAGGCCCGATGCACGCCATCCGCACCGGCGTGTCTGCCCTCGGCTGCTACGACACGACCGCCGACAACGACACGATGGACGCGCAGCGCCGCAAGGCGTTCCGGCTGGTCGCCCAGATCCCCGTCATCACCGCCTACTTCCACCGAGCGCGCGTCGGCCTTCCCCTCGTCGCGCCCGACCCCACCCTCGGCGAGGCCGCCAACTTCCTGTACATGATCGATGGCGTCCGGCCATCGGCGGAGAAGGAAAGCACGATGGACATGTGCTACGTGCTGCACGCCGACCATGGCATGAACGCCTCCACGTTCAGCGCCCGCGTCACCATCGCCACCCAGAGCGACATGTACTCCGCCATCACCTCCGCCATCGGTACCCTCAAGGGCCCGTTGCACGGCGGGGCCAACGAAGGCGTGATCAAGATGCTCCAGCAGATCGGCTCGCTCGACGCCGTCGATGCCTACGTGGAGGACTGCCTCGCCCAAAAACGCAAGATCATGGGCATCGGCCACCGCGTGTACAAGGTGCTCGACCCCCGCGCCCCGCACCTCAAGCGCATGGCCCAGATCCTCTCGTCCCAGCTCGGCGAGCCCAAGTGGATCCAGATGTCGGAGCGCATCGCGGAGCTCATGCTCTCCCGGAAGAACCTCCACGCGAACGTCGATTTCTACAGCGCCACCGTGTACTACTCCCTGGGCATCCCCACGGACCTATTCACGCCCATCTTCGCCATCGCGCGCACGAGCGGCTGGACGGCGCACGTGCTCGAGCAGCTCGCCGACAACCGCCTCATCCGCCCCCAGTCCATTTACACCGGCCCCGTTGGACTCACCGTCCAGCCCGTCGCCGAACGTTAGCTCCCCATCCCGCGCATCATGTCGTAGCGGTCCATCCCGGTGGATTGCCGCGCATCGCCCACGCCAAAGACCCTCTCGATGAACATCCACGAATACCAAGCCAAGCAACTCCTCGCCCGGCACGGCGTCGCCGTCCCCGCCGGCGAGCCCTGCAAGACCGTCGATGAAGCCCGCGCCGTCGCCGAGCGCCTCATCGCCGCCGGTCATTCCACCCTCGTGATCAAGTCCCAGATCCACGCCGGAGGGCGTGGCAAGGGCACGTTCAAGCACGGGTTCCAGGGCGGCGTGAAGCTGGCCCGCTCCCTCGACGAGGCCGTGAACATCGCCGACAACATGATCGGCAATACCCTCGTCACGAAGCAGACCGGGCCCGACGGCCGCGTCGTCCAGACCATCCTGGTCGCCGCCGCCGAGACCATCGTCCGCGAGTTCTACCTCGCCGTGCTCCTGGACCGCGCCACCTCCCGGCCCCTCATCATGGCCAGCACCGAGGGCGGCATGGAGATCGAGGAGGTCGCCGCGCGCACCCCGGAAAAGATCGTGCGCGAGAACATCGACCCCGCCGTGGGCCTGATGCCCTACCAAGCCCGCAAGATCGCCTCGGCCTTGGGCCTCAAGGGCGACCTGTTTAGCCAGGCCTGCAAGCTCATCACCGCCGTGTACAAGGCCTCGTGGGAATGCGACGCGTCCCTCGTCGAGATCAACCCCCTCTGCATCGTCGAGGGCCCCGGCGGCAAGCAGGCCATCGTGGCCGTCGATGCCAAGGTCGGCCTCGATGACAACGCCCTCTTCCGCCACCCCGACATCGTCGCCATGCGCGACCTCGCCGAGGAATCCCCGCTCGAGGTGGAGGCCAGCAAGCACTCCCTCAACTACATCAAGCTCGACGGCAACATCGCCTGCCTCGTCAACGGCGCCGGGCTCGCGATGGCCACGATGGACATCATCAAGCACTTCGGTGGCGACCCCGCCAACTTCCTCGACGTCGGCGGCGGAGCCTCCAAGGACCAGGTGTCCGCCGCGTTCCGCATCATCCTCTCCGACCCCTCCGTGAAGGGTATCCTCGTCAACATTTTCGGCGGCATCATGGACTGCAACGTCATCGCCACCGGCATCGTCGAGGCCGTGCGCGAGACGGGCCTTTCCATCCCGCTCGTCGTCCGCCTCGAGGGCAACAACGTCCAGGCCGGCAAGAAAACCCTTGCCGAGTCCGGCCTCACCATCACCTCCGGCGACTCCATGGCGGACGCCGCCCAGAAGATCGTCAAGGCCGTCCGCGCCGCCTGAGCCCACGCCACAGACCTTCACCTCATCCCTTCATCGCCATGGCCATCCTCATCACCCCCCAGACCAAGCTCCTCGTCCAGGGCATCACCGGCTCCTTCGGGGCCCGGCACGCCCAGCTCTCCCTCGCCTACGGCACCCAGCTCGTCGCGGGCGTCACGCCCGGCAAGGGCGGCCAGCTCTTCGAGGGCCAGGTTCCCATCTTCGACACCGTCGCCGAGGCCGCCCGCCAGACGGGAGCCACGGCTTCCGCCATCTTCGTCCCGCCGCCCTTCGCGGCCGACGCCATCCTCGAGGCCGTGGACGCCGGCCTCGACCTCGTCGTCTGCATCACCGAGGGCATCCCCGTGAACGACATGGTGAAGGTGAAGCGCGCCATGCAGGGCTCGCGCACGCGCCTCGTCGGGCCCAACTGCCCCGGCCTTGTCACCCCTGGCGACGGGGCCAACTCCCACGGCGGCTGCCGTATTGGCATCGCCCCCGGCTACATCCACAAGAAGGGGCACGTGGGCGTCGTCAGCCGCTCCGGCACCCTGACCTACGAGGCCGTCTGGCAGCTCACCTGCCGCGGCGTCGGCCAATCCACCTGCGTGGGCATTGGCGGCGACCCCGTCAACGGCACCTCGCACCTGGACGTCATCAAGCTGTTCATGGCGGATCCCGACACGCATGGGATCATCATGATTGGCGAGATTGGCGGCGCCGCCGAGGAAGAGGCGGCCGAATGGATCGCCCGTTACGGCACCAAGCCGGTCGCCGGCTTCATCGCGGGAGCCACGGCGCCTCCGGGCCGTCGCATGGGCCACGCGGGGGCCATCGTCAGCGGTGGCAAGGGCACCGCCCAGGCCAAGATCGACGCCTTCCGCAAGGCGGGCATTGGCGTGGCGGCCACTCCCAGCGAGATGGCTGACACGCTCCTCCGCATGATGTAACAACCGGGCCGTGGTCCCTTGCCCGCAACGGGCAAGGGCGCGCCCCGCCCGATGCTCCTCGTCGATTTCCTCCTCAACGTCGCGGCCCTCGTCATGTGGGTGTCGTGGCGTGGACTTCGGGGTGCCGACGCCGCCGGCACAGCGGGCACCATCCTGGGCAACCTGCGCGCGGCCGGCGTTGAGAGACCGCGACGATGGCCTTACCTCGCGTGGCTGGCGGCCCTGTTGTTCCTGCGGGCCATCTTGTACCGGCAAATGGGTCCCAGCATCTCGTGGCATCCCGCGTGGTCGCTCGGGGCCGCCACGCTGGTGTTCCGCAGCGACGCCTTCCTCCGCATGCTCTCGTTCAGCGTGCTCGGCTTCGTTTCCACGTTGCTGTTCTGGTACACCGGACTTGCGGGCATCCTCGCCCTCAATCGTCCACCGTCGGATCGCGACGGCATCACCCGCGCCCTGCGCAGGCAGGGAACATGGCTCGCCCAATGGCCTGGCTGGCTGCTCTTGGTGCTGGTCGCCATCGCCGCCGGGCTCGCGTGGCTTGCCATTGGATCCATCGCCGCCAAGTCGGGCCTACTGCCCCCCCTGCGCGGCGACCGCCACCTCCTCCAGCAATGCCTGGTCGTGTCGGCGGGCCAATGGTGTGTCTTGCGTTGGTGGCTGGCGGCCATCCTCCTGCTCCATTTCGTCCACCTCTACGTCCACCTCGGCAACCAAGTCCTTTGGGAATTCGTCCAGAACACCGGCATCAAGCTCTCCCGGCCCTTTGCCTTCCTGCGCATCGGGCACCTGGACGCGTCCCCGCTCATCGCCCTCGCCTTCTACTGGACCTTGCTGACATGGATCGGGCACGGCCTGCCCGCCCTGCGCCGCCTCCTCCCGGGCATGCCCGACTGGGTGGAGTTTGGCTTGCTTCCCTTCGTCTTCCGCAACCTCCCCTACTGATCCCCATGCCCGTGCCCGCGGCGCTGCCATCCTTCGTCCGGGCCAACGGCCCCGACTCCATCCTTGCCATCGCCGCGAGGCCGCGCGCGCGGGCGAACTCCATCGAGGGCATCCAAGGTGACGCCCTCAAGGTCCGGATCGCCGCGCCTCCCGTGGATGGGGCGGCCAACGAGGCGATGGAGCGCTACCTTGCCGAGGTGTTGCGCGTGTCCCGTTCCCGGGTCCAGGTGCTTCATGGGGCCACGTCGCGGCACAAGGCCCTCCGCATCGTGGGCCTCACGCCTTCCGAGGTCCTCCACCGGCTGAACCTGCCCCCAGCCGATTCCCGCCGTTGATGCCTTCACCGTGTCGGTGGCCCGGATGGCATCTCTAGCCCAACGACGCGCGCCGACGCCTTGAGGGTCCGGAACCCCAGACCCACACCGTCCGGCTGCGACCCGACGCTGCGAGTCCTTCCATCCATCGGCAGGATCGGAACGGAGCGCTCCCACTCTCCGGGCGAGCGTTGGATGGAAGCCGACCCAGGTTCGGCATCGTTCCACCCGAGGGACCGGTCCTCCCGGCCGATCCTGTAACCGCCGGGACGCGTTGGGTTCTCCCCACGCACCATGAATCGTAACATCCTTGTGATGGCGTATCTTGGGTTGCTCGGTGCACGGGCGGTAGGGGAAGCGCCAAGGGATGCCAACGACCTGTTCCAATTGCATCGGGTCTGGGAGGTGAAGCTGACCTTTGGCCCGGGCCAATGGGAGTCGCTGGAACCTAACCTGACTTTCGCAACTGCGGCGACGAACACGCGGAAAAGGGGGCGTTCCCGCGCGTGGGCGGGAAAAGTCTTCACTACACGAGCGCCACCGCCGCAGCCTAGCCCTCCAGGCCCCGGCCCTCCGTGATCCGCGTCGGCGCGTTCTCCGGCAACTCCATCCCAGCCGCTCCAGCAACAACCTCTGGTCCAGGTCCGGCTGCGTCCGCCTCGTCAGCACCAGCGTCTTGCCCCCTTCCAGGGGGAGGTGCACGTCGATCAACTCCATCCGCGCGAACTTCTCCAGCACCGCCCTCGGCGTCAGGCCCCCCGCCACGCCCCGCAGATGCCCCCTCAGGCACACGTGCAGGCAGTACGCCATGAACGCCACGAACACGTGCGCCTCCACGCGGCTCTCCTTGGAATGGTAGATCGGCCGCAACCCAAGGTCCCCCTTCAGGTTCCGGAACGCCGCCTCCACCTCCACCAGCCTCAGGTACATCTCCCACAACTGCGCCGGGTCGTCCGCCGTCAGGTTCGTCCTCAGCAGGTACCGCCCCTCCCGCCTCCAGACCACCCTCAGCCTCGCGCGGTCGATCCCATAGCTCCAGCCCTCCCCCTCCTTCCCCACCACGACCTTCACCAGGCCGTAGGCCCGTCCCGCCTTCTGCTTGGCCTGGCCCAGCTTCACCAGCAGGTCGTCCCGCCCCAGGCCCGCCTGGCCCTTCAGCTCCTTCAGCCGCTTGAGAAGCTCCTTCATCCGGCGCCGCCTCATCGCCCGCTCCTTGCTGACGCGGTCGGCGCTCTCCACCCACACGAACACCTCGTCCCGCTCGTCCACCAGCTTCACCGTCACCTTTTCCCGGGCCCGGTGCCACGGCCGGTCCACCAGGCGCTTCTCCAGCGTCGAGAGCCGCCCCTTGGGCGTCCCGACCAGGTAGGAGATCTGGTGCCGCCTGCGACGCATCAACGCCAGCGTCTCCTCGGTCGGGATGCCCCGGTCCATGATCCACGTGCGACGCGCCTTGCCGAAGCGGCGCCGGATCTTCTTGAGGAAGGTCACCAGGGTCTGCCGGTCCTGGATGTTGCCCGGCATCACCTCGTAGGCCATCGGCAGCCCCTCCGGCGTGATGGCCAGCGCGACGACGACCTGGACGCAGTCGGGCCGGTGGTCGCGGCTGTAGCCGTGGCGGCGCTTGTCGCCCTCGGGGAAGGGGGGATCGCTCTCGAAGTAGGTGCTGGTGAGGTCGTAGAGGACCACGTCGAACTGGGCGGCGAAGAGGTCCTTCCACCGTTGCTGGAGGTGGTCGAAGAGGGCGTCGCGATGGGCGAGGAGGCGGTCGAGGCAGCGGTAGAGGTTGTCCTTGGCTCCCAGGGCGAGGTCGCAGCCGAGGAGGTCGGCCATGGCGCTGTGCGGGAACCACTCGCGGTGGAGGC
>JBJSZF010000377.1:0-6628 GCA_046090125.1 Verrucomicrobiota bacterium | reverse complement strand
GGAAGGGCTATCTGGAAAGGACGCGCTCGCAGGCGCACCCGGCGTGGGCTCCGTGGCATGCCCTCGCGGGGTTGGGAACGAATGACTTCGCCGGGCGGGCCAAGGGGTTGATCGAAGGCTGGTCCAAGGCGTCCGACGCGGGAGCCAACCCGTGGGTGGTCCGGGCGCTGCGCGAGGCGGCTCCCACGAACCTCGCCGGGGTCGCCATGGCCTACGGACACGCCTTCGCACGCGCCGACCAAGCATGGTCCGCAGCGAAGGATGCATCGGCCAAGGCCGGGAAACCCGCGCCCTCCGCGCTGGAGGACGCGGCGGGCGAGTCGCTGCGCGCCGTCGTGCATGGGCCGGACTCGCCCATCCTCACGAGCACGCGCGACATCAACCGCTTCTTCGAGACGCCGGTTGCGCAGAAGAGCCGCGCCCTGGTCCGCAAGGTGGAGGAACTCGACGCCACCCATCCTGGCGCTCCGCTCCGGGCCATGGCGTTGACGGACAAGGCCCAGCCGGTCGAGCCCGTTGTCTTCAAGCGGGGCAACCCGGGCAACCACGGGCCGCGGGTCCCGCGCCAGTTCCTCTCCGTGTTGTCGCGGCCGGACAGCAAGCCGTTCACCGACGGCAGCGGGCGGCTGGAGATGGCCCGGCGCATTGCCAGCCCGGACAATCCCCTGACCGCGCGCGAGCTGGTCAACCGCGTCTGGGGCCAGTTGGTCGGGATTCCTCTGGTGGGTTCGGTCGCGGACTTTGGGACGCGGACGGAGCCGCCGGCCGACCCGGCCCTGCTGGATCACCTGGCGGCCCGCTTCATGGCCGAGGGCTGGAGCATCAAGACCCTTGTGCGCGACATCGTGTTGTCCTCCACCTACCGGCAAGCCAGCGACCCCGGCGCGTCGCCCGAGGCCGTCGCCGCCTTCGCTCGCAATGTCGCCGTCGATCCCGCCAACGCCTGGCACGGGCGCATGAACCGCAAGCGCATGGACTTCGAGGGCCTCCGCGACTCGCTCCTGCGAGCGTCCGGCACGCTCGACATGGCCTTCGGCGGCCAGGCCGTGGAAATGTTCGAGTCGGGCCGGTCGCAGCGCCGCACGTTGTACGGGTTCATCGACCGCCAGAACCTCCCCGCCGTCCTTCGTTCCTTCGACTTTGCCAACCCGGACGCCACGGTCGCGCGGCGCTTCCAGACCACGGTCCCGCAGCAGGCGTTGTTCATGTTGAACAACGGCTTCGTGGCCGAGGCCGCCCGCGCCGCCGCGCGTTCCTCCGCGCAGTCTGCGGGCGCTGGCGGCACCCAGGACGCGGAGCGGGTGCAGAGGTTGTATCGGTCCCTTCTCCAGCGCGACCCGGACGCCGACGAAGTCCGGGCGGCGCTCGTCTTCGTCGCCGGCCAGAGCAAGGTCGTGCCCGAGCCGCGTCCAGCGGCCACGTGGTCCCAGGGCACGGGCCGTTGGAACGACGCGGCCGGGCGCGTGGAGGAGTTCGCGTTATTCGCCGTGTACAAGGACAAGGAGTCACGGTGGCAGGGCGGCAAGGAGTTCCCGTTGGCCGACGCTCGGGGCTACGCCTTTGTCTCGGCCACGCAGGGGCATCCGGGCCGGGGCCCTGACGTCGCCGTGGTGCGTCGATGGACGGCCCCTGCGGACATGGACGTTGAGGTCTCGGGCAACCTGGGCCACGCCGCCGAGGCGGGCGACGGGGTCGAGGCCATCGTCGTTTGCAGCAACCGGGGCGTGATCGGGCGATGGAAGGTGCACCACGGGAAGGTGGCCACGCCGACGGCGGCCTTCCGGGTGGGGCGCGGCGACCGGGTGGACTTCGTGGTGGTCCAGGGCGCGACGGACAACTCGGACACGTTCGACTGGGCTCCCGTGGTGCGCGAGGTGCCCGGTGGCCACACGCCGATGGCCGGGATGGGCCGGCGAAGCTGGGAGGTCCAGCGTGACTTCCGAGGGCCGGCCAGCGACCCGGCACCCTTGGATGCATGGGGCCGCTACGCGCAGGTCCTCCGCTCCTCAAATGAGTTCGTGTTTGTGGACTAAGGTCGTGTCCCGTGGATCGCGGACAGGCCATGGCTGGCAGCGTGCATGGGGCGTGCGTGACTCCAGGGGGGCCACCCGCCCGGGAACCTTCCCTGACCATGCAGCGTTCTGGGCCGAGGCCCGGGTGATGAAACCCGGATCTTGTTGGAACGCGATTCCCGGGGACGTGCCTCATGGACCCTGAACCCCGATGGAACGTCCGATGCGCGGGGATTCCATGGGTCTGGGTCGCCTGTGCCTGGGCGTTCCTCCTCATGGTGCATGATGTCGCCGGGGCCACTCCCGCGCGCCCAAACATCGTCTGGATCGTCATCGAGGACATGTCGCCGCACTGGAGTTGCTACGGACCTGACGGAGCGCTCACGCCCGTCCTCGACCAGCTCGCGGCGTCGGGCACCCGGTTTGAGCACGCCTTCGTCACCGGCCCCATCTGCTCCATCAGCCGATCCGCGATGATCACCGGCTGCTACCAAACCGCCATCGGAGCCCATCACCATCGATCGGGCGCCGAAGGCCACCCCATCCGGTTGCCCGCCGGCGTCCGGCCCGTCCCCCAAATCCTTCGCGAGGCTGGCTACCACGCGAACAACCTCGACCTGGAAGGGTTCCTGGATCCCGGGCGCCCCGTGCGCGTTGCCAAGACCGACTACAACTTCACGTGGGACCCGGCGGCGTGCTATGACGCCACCCATTGGTCGGCCCGCGGCGCCGGGCGCCCGTTCTTCGTCCAGGTTCAGTTGAATGGCGGCAAGCGGCGCGGCGAGGCCCCCGGCCCCGCATGGCCGCAGGCCGTTCTCAAGGCGCTGGGCAGCACCACCGACGTCGCCACCGTCCGGCTCCCGCCATGGCTGCCGCGCGACCCCGTCATCGAGGCCGACTGGGCGCAGTACCTCGACACCGTCCGCTTCGTGGATCACGAGGTGGGGCGCATTTTGGACGGACTCCGGCACGCGGGAGAGCTGGACAACACCGTCGTGTTCGCATGGACGGACCACGGGATCAGCCACGTGCGTGCCAAGCAGTTCCTCTACGACGCTGGCATCCGTGTGCCCATGGTGGTCGCCGGGTCCGGCATCGCTCCGGGGATGGTACGCCGCGACATGGTCGAGCACATCGACGTCGCCGCCACCACGCTGGGGCTGGCCCGGGTGCGGGTTCCCGCATGGATGCACGGCCGGGACTTGCTCGCGCCGGGCCATGTCCCGAGGGAGTTCGTCTTCGCGGCGCGGGACCGGGCCGACGAGACCGTGGACCGCATCCGGTCGGCGCGGAGCCAGCGGTTCAAGTACATCCGCAACCACTATCCGTCGCGCCCGTGGCTGCAGCCCAACCGCTACAAGGACGAGAAGGCAATCCTCCGGTCTTTGCGCCGTCTCCATGCCACGGGCGACCTCGGCGCGGGTCCGTCGCTCATCCTGGCGGAGGAACGGCCGCGCGAGGAGCTCTACGACCTCGCGTCCGACCCGCACGAGCTCCACAACCTCGCGGGCGACCCGGCGTGGTCCGGGGAGCTGGCGCGGCATCGGGAGGCCTTGCGCGCATGGACCCTGCGTCATGGCGACGCCGGGGCCGACCCCGAACCAGACGACGCCTACGTCGCGAACGCGCTTCGGGACAACGCCGGCCCGGTCCTCCGCAGCAACATCCAGCTCATGCAACGGTGGAAGCTGGAGCGGCCCATGGAGCCGTAGCCGGAGCGGGGAGCGGGGAGCGGGGGATCTGTGCACGAAGCGCCGGCATCATGGCGGCGAGGCTTTTGCGAGATGGATCGCGTCCGAAGTGCCCGGATGCGGCGGGACCGATGAAGTCCTGCTGCCCGAACCCCATCGGTTCCGGAATGCCCTGCCAAAAACGGCGGAGAACCCGCCTCCAGCCCATGACCTGGGTGGGTGCGGGCCGTGGCGCGGGATGGCAAACGTGGATTGACGACCGGGTCGATTAGCCCAGCGTTGCGCGCGTTCATGACTCCCTTTGAGCTGTCCGTCCGGTTCTTCCTCCAACTCGCCGTGGTCTTGGGGGCGTGTCGGCTGGTGGGAATGTTGGCCCGGCGCTTGGGGCAACCGCAGGTGGTGGGCGAGATGATCACGGGCGTGTTGCTGGGGCCGTCCTTGATGGGCCACTTCGAGTGGACGCGGCCCCTGCAACAATGGGTGTTCCCGGCGGCGTCCAAGGCGATCTTCCTGTCCGTGAGCCAGGTGGGGCTGGCGCTCTACATGTTCCTGGTGGGCGTGGAGTTTCGATCGGACTTGTTCCGGGGCCGGGCGCGCGCGGCGGCTAGCGTGTCGCTGGCGGGGATGGCGGCCCCGTTTGCCCTGGGCGGGTTGCTGGGCGCGTGGATGGTGGGGCGCAACGGGCTGTTCTTCACCGACGGCGTGAAGACGTGGGAGGCGGTGTTGTACCTGGGGGCTTCGATGTGCATCACAGCGTTCCCCATGCTGGCGCGGATCATCGTGGAGCGCGGGCTGGCGGGGACGTCGTTGGGGACGCTGGCGTTGGCGGCCGGGGCGTTGGACGACGCGGCGGCGTGGTGCCTGCTGGCGGTCGTGCTCGGCAGCTTCCAAAGCGACTGGTCCTTTGCGGCCAAGGCGATTGGGGGCGGCGTCGCCTACGCGGTGTTCACGCTCACGGCCGGTCGCGCGCTGCTGGCTCGGCTGGGCGTCACGGCGCGTCCGGATGGCACGTTGCCGCAGCCCGTGCTGGCGACCGTGCTGGGGTTGGTCATGCTGGGCTCGTGGTTCACGGATGCCATGGGCATCTACGCGGTGTTCGGAGCGTTCATCCTGGGGTGCGCGATGCCGCGGGGCGCGTTTGCGTCGGCGCTGACGCGCCAACTGGAGCCGTTCATCGTGGTGTTCCTCCTTCCCACGTTCTTCACCTACTCGGGCCTGAACACGCGGCTGGACCTGGTGGCCACGCCGGAGCTGTGGGTGGTGGCGGGCATGGCGCTGGTGGCGGCGTGCGCGGGTAAGTTCCTGGCGTGCTGGGCGGCCGCCCGTTTGCAAGGCGAGGACAACCCCACCGCCCTCGCCGTGGGAACCCTCATGAACGCGCGCGGCCTCATGGAACTGATCATTCTCAACATCGGGCTCGAACGCCGCCTCATCACGCCGCAGTTGTTCTCCATCATGGTCGTGATGGCCATCGTCACCACCCTCATGGCCACGCCGCTCTTCGAGTGGGTGTACGGGCGCGAGGCGCGTCGCCTGGGCCAGGTCGGCGACGCCATGGCGTGATCCGGTTGCATCGGCGCCCATGCACGAGGAGCCGAGGAAGGTCGGCGCCCCCGAAGTGGACGGCATTCCCGAACACGTCGTGGATCACCCAAGGCCGGGAACGCGGCCGTTCCCGGCCGTGCGGCTTCCCAGTCACCGGTCACCCGCCGGTTCGGGATGCACGGCGGCGAGGCTGCGCGCAGGATTTTGTCCCTGACGCCCGACGGAGGGATGCACAGGCTTCGTTCATGGTTTCCCGCGTCGCGTACATCGTCGCGCTGTGTGGCGCATGGATTCAGGCCACGACGTCCGCCGCCCCGCCGCCGCATCCGCCGCAGGCCGTCATGGTTCCCATGCGGGACGGCGTCCGGCTGGCAACGGACGTGTACCTCCCTTCCACCCACGGCTCGCATCCCGTGATCCTGGGGCGCACGCCCTATGGAAAGGCAACGTCGGCGGGCTTCGCGGCCGATGGGGCCCGTCGCGGCTACGTGGTCGTCGTGCAGGACACGCGCGGCCGCCATGGGTCCGAGGGCGAGAACCTCCCGTTCCACCGCGACGTTGCCGACGGCGCGGACATGGTGGCCTGGATTCTTCGGCAGCCATGGTGCAACGGCCGGTTGGGCACGTGGGGCGGGTCGGCGGGGGCTATCACGCAGTTCCAGTTGAACGCCTCGGGCGTGCGCGGGGTTCAGTCGCAGCACCTCGTGGTGGGCGCGGCCAACCTTCAGGACGTCGTGTACACGGGGGGCGTCCTGCGCAGGTCGCTCGTGGAGGACTGGACGCGCATCACGAGGTTCCAAGATGACGCGTTGGCGCGGTGGGTGGCGCATCCGACGCGCGACGCGTACTGGAGCGAGCGCGACGCCCTCCGGACGGCGGGTACGGTGCGTGCGGCCGGCGTGCACGTGGGCGGGTATTGGGACATCTTCGCACAGGCGACGTTGGATGCGTTTGTGGCGCAGCAAGAGCGGGGAGGGAAGGGCGCGCGGGGACGCCAGAAGCTGGTGATGGGCCCCTGGGCGCACGCCGTCCTCCAGGAGAAGGTGGGCGACCTGACGTTCCCGAACGCGAGGCGGCCGCCGAACAACCTCCACGATCCGTGGCGGTGGTTTGCGGCCACTCTTCGGGGCGAGTCCAACGGCCTCGCGGAGCTTCCCGCCGTGACGTACTACGTGCTGGGCGATGTGACCGACCCCCATGCGCCGGGCAACGCATGGCGCACGGCGGCGCAATGGCCCCCCTTCAATGTCCGGCCGGCCCGGCTTCATCTTCATGCCGACCGTTTCCTGCGCGCGTCCCGTCCGGGGAGGGCGGGAAGGGCCGAGCCGTTAACGTATCGTTACGACCCCGCCGACCCGGCCCCGACCGTGGGCGGCGTCC
>JBJSZF010000376.1:0-2253 GCA_046090125.1 Verrucomicrobiota bacterium | reverse complement strand
GGCGACTGGAAGGAGTTGCAACGGCTGTACCTCAGGAAGAACCAGCTCAGGACGCTGCCGGAGGCGGTGGCGACGTGGACCAAGCTGGAGGAGGTGGACCTTGCGGAGAACGGGAAACTCGAATCGCTGCCGCCCGCATGGCTGGAGGCGTTGACACAACGGAGATCCGAAGGGAGCGATGCGCCGGAGATCGTGATCGAGCTGGCCGAAAGCGGGCTGGCCAATGCGTTTGGCGAAGCGGGCCCGAGACTCACCCGAAAGGCCTTGGATAACGCGAGGGTGCAAACTTCCTGGAGGAAGATGCCCCATGATCCGGAGCCGGTGCCGGATTTGCCATTCATGCCGCCCTTGCCGCCTCCCGCACTGACCTTGGCCGAGGTTTTGGCATGGCTACGCGGCATGAAGGAGGAGGCCTTTGCAGATGGATTGGCGTCGTTGGGGCTTGGCGACACGCGTTGGATGCCGCTGTTGGAGGATCCGATGGCCCCGGTGCGGCGACCTTGGGATCGGGCGGACATGCGGTTGGTGCAGGCAGAGGTTGACCGAGTGCGCGACTTGGGCACCGGGATGCGGGTCAGCCATCCCTTGTGGCGTGCGTGGTATGCGACAGGCCTCAGGCGGACACGGGAGGCCGAGGAGCGGCGACAGGTTGGGATCACGGGCGGCGATGTCGCAGTGGCGACGTCGGCGGCGTCGGAGGCGGTCGAGGAACCCCTGGAACCGGCAGACGTGTCGTCGTCGGCCCTTGGGAGCCGGGCTGGGACGAAGGCGCGTCGCGGAGGCGACGGCCGCGGACCCAAGAAGAAGTAGGCGCGAATGAGTCCAAACCACCAGGTATCGCCCGTGTTGCCCAAGCTGGCGGAGCGCATCCGTCGCGGCGAGGTGGTGTTCTTCGTGGGCGCGGGGTTTTCCATCGACAGCGAGAAAATGAGCGCGAAAGAGATCCTCTGGAGGATTTGGATTCGCCTGGAGGCGCTGTGTGGACTGCTGCATGAACAGGGGAACAATCAATGCTTGGCCGGCGAGATGTGGGAGCAATTCAGGGTGACATTTTTGCGGAATGCCCAAAAGGACCCGCGGCTCGATGCGGGGAGGCCTGGATCATGCCTAGTTCCGCTGGAAGTTGAGCAGTTGGCGGCGCGCTACTATGAGGTAAATGAATGGGTATGCGATGCTTTCGGGCGGCTGATAGAACTTACAGCGAGTAATGCGGTCGATGATGCGGGCCGGCGGAGGTTTTGCGATGCGCTGAAGGTTAAGGAGCAGGCGCTTTTTGCTCGAGCCCGCGAGCAGAGGGACAGGCCGCTCGGGATGCCGTCCGCCTTGCCCGACTGGATTCTTGATAACCCTACACCGACGCATGGGAAATCAGGCGAGGTGCCTGTGGTGGCGTCTCCCGACTTGAAGGGTAAGGCTACGCTCAATTGTCATGAGCGGGGGAAGTTGGTTTTGATGACCACGTTGGGCTTCTTTGATTCCAACGTCATGGGAGGCGTCTGCCATGGTCATGAAGGCGGTGATCCATGTCGAAAACGGCTGCAGGACATGGCCGACGTATCGTCCATGTATGGTGGGAGGCTGCGACTGCGTCACCACGTGTTGGCGCGCTTCGCGAGGGAAGGCTTCTGCCCCACGTTGATCACGACGAACTTTGACATGCTGCTGGAGGGCGCGTTGAGGCTGGCGGGCTTTGAAATGGACCCAGCACACGACCCGGCATCCGGGAAGGTGGGGCGCCCGGACGATTTGCCAGGGCTGGGGAACCCCCTTTCCCTTCAGATACCCTACTACGACGTGATCTCCGACCCGACGGGGTTTTATCGACGTGGCAAGGCCTATCGGACGGCGACCTTGCTCAAGATTCACGGATGCGCCGGGGTCATGAGGGCCATTGCGGAACAGGAGACAAGACGGGGAGAGCGGATGGCGCGCTACCTTCCGCAGGTGGTGTACACGTACCGCGAGATCCAGCACTGGCGAGACGACCACTGGACAGCGGACATGCTGAGGACCGTGTTGCGGACGAAGTCCATGGTTTTCGCTGGATACAGCACCGCCGACCCCGTGGTCCATGACACCTTTCGGAGCGTCTATGAGGAGATGGAGCAACGGGCGACCGAGGGCGTGGGCTCGGATCACCCGCAAACTTCTGCGCCGGCGTATTTCCTTGGGTATTCGGGCGATGGCAAGTCCGTTGAGTTTCACGCCCAACAAGTTTTGCGTTCGGCTTCACGCGCCGTTGGCCATCCGGAC
>JBJSZF010000375.1:0-4291 GCA_046090125.1 Verrucomicrobiota bacterium | reverse complement strand
GGGGCGGGACTGGTTGTCGGTCCACGTATGGACGAGGCGGCCGTTGATCCGAAGGGCGTAGTTGGGCCCGATGCACAAGAGCTCGTAGGCGTTCCATTCCCCCACGGGCTTGAGCGGTGCCAGCGTGGCCGGGCCATGGAACGGGTAGAAGGAGCCCGTGCCCTCGGAGGCCCGGTCGGGGCGCGCCTCGCCGATCTCCATTTCATGCCCCTGCTTCACGGCGATCCACGGGTCGTTGCCGGGGTTGGGGAACCGGAAGAAGACGCCGGAGTCGGAGCGCGGGCCGGCCTGGCGCCATTCGCCGCGCAGGATGAAGTTGGCGAAGGTGCGGCCCTGGAACCACCAGAGCCCCATGCCGCCATGGCCCGTGGCGACGCCCTCCTTCAGCGTGAATCCTCCGGGGCCGGCCTGCGCCCATTGGCTGGCGGCGGGCCCTTCGAGGAGCGGGAGGAAGCCATCCTCGGACGCGGGCTCGGGCGGCACGATCCCGTGCAAGAAATCGGGGATCTTGTCGATGGGCCGGGCCTCGAGCCGTCGATACCAAAGCTCCGCCGCCTCGCTCTGGAGCTGGATGCGGCCGTGCGCGAGGCGTTGCTCGGACCCGGCCGCGCGGACGCGTGGGTTGGAGAGGGCGAGCACCACCTTCCCGTTGAGGAGATGAATGCACGTGTTGCCCCAGGCGATCACCTCGACGGTGTTCCACTGGCCGCGCGGATGCTCGGGGTCGATGGGCGACGTGATGCCCTCGTGGGGCTGCACGGTGTACCGGGGTGCGCCCGGCGAGTACACGACGCAGGTCTCGCCGGGGCTCTCGCCGCGGTAGGGAATGATGGGCAACGTTTCCAGGACGACGCTCCGGCCCTCCACGTCGCAATACACGCCGTCCACGCTCCACCATTGGCCTACGCCCTTCTCCATGATGTTGCACTCGACGGACCGCTGCCATGCGCCCGACCCCGCGCCGTCGGGGCCCACGGCCCAGTAAAGCAGCCCCGCGTCGCGGTAGTGGCGCGGCTCGGCGCGGGGCGGCCACTTCTTGTCCCCCCACTTGTACTGGAGCCGGATGTGGACGTTGGAGAACCCGGCGCGGGTGGTGATGGCCCCGTAGATTTCCCCGGTGACATGGATGGCCCCCTCGCCGTCCACCTGTTGGATGGAAAACACGCCGCGCGGGTCGTGGTTGAGCCCGAGCGGCCTGGACTCGCCCGGAAGCGGCGCGAGGTAGCGGTCCAGCCCGTCAAAGTCGCGGCCATTGAACAAGGGAATCCATGGGGCGGCCGCGCCGTCGGCCGCCGAGCCAGTCGCGGCGTGCACGAGCGGCCGTGACATGCAGCAAGCAACGAACGCCATGATCCCGGCTGCCGCCATCCACCGGCGAACAACGCGAATCCCGTAGGGAAGCATGGACCGAGGCGACGTGAGGACGGGGGACGGGTCAAGCGCGCGGTGTGGCGGGTCAAGGATCGGTGCAGGTCGAGCAAGGAAGGTGGGGGCGCGAGGGGCGCGGAGCCCGCACGCTGCGGCCATGGATACGAAAGGGTTTCTTCGCGGGATGGCGTGCGCATGGCTGGCCGGGTCCGCCCTGGGGGCAGGGGACCCGCTGACGGCGGAGGTGATGCGGGAGAAGCTCGCGTTGTCGCAGCAGGTCTTGAAGGGATTGGCCCTCCAGGACTTCGGATTGATGCGGTCGGGCGCGGACCGCTTGGTGAAGCTGAGCCAGGCCAGCGGGTGGACACCCCGGCAGTCGCCCGAGTACGAGCTCTTCACCACCGAGTTCCGTCGCGCGGCGGCCGAGTTGTCACGGGCGGCGGCGGACAAGAACATCGACGGGGCGACGCTGGCGTACACGCAGATGACGGTGTCCTGCGTGAGCTGTCACAAGTACCTGCGGGACGGACGCGCACCGGCGACGGGTCGGCCGGCCTCGACCGAACGGTGAGGACGCGCGGGGGCAAGCAGGCCGGGCGTTCCCTCGCGAGGACGCCGGGCCTCCGCAAGCGAGGGCGCAGCCGACCGCGAGGGAGTTGTTCCCTAGGTTCGGGAACGACGCGGGCATTGGCCTCGTCTTCCTTTTTGGCTTCGAGGCACGCCACGGCCATGGGCACGGCATCGTGCATGTCCGCCACGACAGGCAAGCGGTCGGGACGCAGGGGTTGCAGGAGCCCTGCCGCAATGCCGAGGTGCTCCAGGACCCATTCCGCACGAATGCCCACCCGTCTCCGTCGCCGGACGTGGGGAGCAGAGGCGGAGCGGAGGCGGTGGCCCAAGCCGAAGCAGCCTTGGCGGGCGTTTCCGGAGGGCACGGCCCAGGATCGTGCCTCAACGGTAGGCCGGGAGCAGCCGCGCGCTCCATGAGGGCCTGAGCGACACCCTCCGCTCCGGCCGCCGGAGTCCCCCATTCCCGGATCCTCTTTGTGGGCGGCAGGCCGAGCCTCCCGGCCTCGGCGTCACCTGCGGAAATCGCCGAGCCTCCCAACGGCCACGGCAAGGATGTCCCGGTTGAACGTCGTCTGGCGGGTGGCTTTATCCGGCCGATGCCGGGACCTTGTGGGCAAAAACCCATCATGGGACCGGGGAGGATCGCCATGGGAGTTTGCGTCGGGGCTCGGTTCAGCGGAGCACGGTCGTGCGTTCCTGGATCCACCGGAGGTCGCGGCTGTTGGGGACCTGGAGGTTGTGGTCGATGCGTTGGCCGAGGGTGGCCTTGCGGAAGGTGCGAGCATCGAGCCATCGATGGGCCTCGGCGTGGCCGTCGGCGAAGCCCACGACGCCGCCGTTGTTGTGGTGGATGGCGGGGAGATGGAAGAACTGGTCGCCGCCGTTGCCAGGCATGAGGACGATGAAGGCGGGGGTGCAGAGGCTTTGCGGGGAGAGGTCCTGGGTCAGGAAGGTCGTGGCGGCGCTGACAAGGTCGCCGGTCTTCTTGAAGACGCGGTACCGGGGGGAGAGGCGGGACTGCATGTCGGCGTTGGGGCCGAGGTACAGGTTCATGGAATAGCTGCGGACGAGCGGCACGGGACGGCCGCGGGCGACCAGGTGCGTGGTGCGGTCGCCGGGGCACTTGTAGGTGTCCTTGGAGGGGATGTAGGGGGCGAAGGCGGCGTGGCGGCGGTCGGTGAGGAAGGCGGCGTTGGTGAAGGTGGCTGCGAAGTTGTGGTAGCCGCCAAGGACCCAGAGCTTGGGGCCGCCGACGGCGGCGGAGTCCACCTCGCCGTTG
The DNA here is from genome assembly GCA_046090125.1 of Verrucomicrobiota bacterium. Taxonomy (GTDB): domain Bacteria; phylum Verrucomicrobiota; class Verrucomicrobiia; order Limisphaerales; family UBA9464; genus UBA6176. The sequence continues at coordinate 1,074 of JBJSZF010000375.1, read as the reverse complement.
GTGACGAGGGCCTCGTTGTTGTCGGTGGCGTAAAGGACGCCGGCGAGGCCGATCTGGCGTTGGTTGTTGAGGCACTTGGCCCGGAGGGCCTGGGCCTTCGCGCCGGCCAAGGCGGGCAGCAACAGGCCAGCGAGGATGGCGATGATCGCGATCACGACCAGCAGCTCGATGAGCGTGAAGGCCCGCGGGCGGGCGTCTTCGGCAGGGCGGGGGCGCATGGGGAAAGTGCGCCACAAGACGGGAGGGCGCGCACCGAAAAACAGGGGTAGGGCGGGGAGGTTTTGGGTGTGGAGAACCAGGATGTTGCCGTCGTTGTCACGGGATTGGCCGTCGATGGAGCGGCGGTGCGGGGGGCGGGGAGCGGGGAGCGAGGGGCGAACGGCGTGTCTGGGACATCGCGGACTTTTGGGGTAAGATGGAAGGTGCCGTTTGGGGGAACGTTTGGGCAGGTCTCGAAGGACGAACGACTGGAAGGACGGTCCTTGGAGCTTCCTGTCCTCCGTGCTCCCTGGGAGGGGGCCGTCCCAAGCTTCCCGGCGTTGCCCCCAGGAACGGGCCTCTTATGGAGGCGCGGTGCCGCGCGCCGTTCCGATTCGACGCTGGCCTCGGCGGATCGGTACGTGCCAGCCTGATACCATGAATCGCCCGTCCTCACTGGCTTGGATGGCCTGTTGGGCCTGCGTCGTGTTCCTGGACCTTGCGCCCCGCGTGATGGCAGAGCATCGCGCGACGTTTCTCGGCAACCCGGCGACACGGTTTGCGGACCCGTTGGTGGCCCCGGAGGACCTGCGATGGAGGTTTCGGGACCCGGCCTTGCGCCGGGACATCGAGGAGGTGTTGCGGCAATGGGGTTGGAAAGGCCGACTGGACGACCTGTTCAAGGCGGCGGAGTCGGCTCCGATCGTCGAGCGGGAGATTGCCATCGGGGAGCGGTTGCCCTTCATGTCCACGCGGGAAAAGGGACGGCCGATCTGCCTGGTGGACGTGGTGTGGGTGGGAAAGAAGCCGGCGCCGGCGTATGCCTTCGAGTTTGCGTCGGCCGGGCGCCGTTACCGGTGCCTCACCCCAAAGGCG
>JBJSZF010000374.1:0-2158 GCA_046090125.1 Verrucomicrobiota bacterium | reverse complement strand
GGGACGACGCCGGGGTCGTTGAGGTGCCAGTGGCGGCGGGGGACCTCGTCCTCCCAGCCGGTGCGCTTGCTGCCCCAGCCGGCGCCCGTCAGCTCGTCCGCGTAGCCGTAGTTGCCGAACTCCATGACGAAGTTGATGCGCACGCCGCGATTGCCGTCGTCGTCGTTGTCGCTTTGCCAGAGGGTGCCGAAGGAATCGACGGCGACCTCGTAGTTGTTGCGGAAGTTCCAGCCGAGGGTCTCGACGCGGGAGCCATCTGGGTTGCAGCGGAACACGAGCCCCATTTGGTAGGGCTTGCGATGGCTCCAGGTCTCGCGGCCGTCGAGGTCCACGACCCAGCCGGAGCCGTCCGGCTTCTTCAACTGCCGGCCGTCGTTGCCGACATTGAAGTAAAGGCGGCCATCGGGGCCGAAGACGAAGGCATGGGCTCCGTGGTCATGGTCCACGCCGCCGATGCCCGTGAAGAGCTTGGTGGGCGGGCCGTCGGCCTTGAGGTCGTGGTTCTTGTCCTCGAACACGAGGATGTCCGGCGAGCGGGAGACGATGACGCGGTCGCCGAGGACGCAGATGCCGAGGGCGGCGTTGACCTCCTCGCCCTGGTAGAAGGTGACGGCCTTGTCGGAGACGCCGTCGAGGTTGGAGTCGATGAGGACCTGGATGCGGTCGCCGCCGGGGCGTTGCTTGCCCCACTTCTGGAACGAGGAGCGGTAATTGGCTCCTTCCGTGACCCAGACGCGGCCTTTGGCGTCGATGTCCATGTTGCAGGGGTTCACGAGGTCGGGTTCCGAGGCGAACACGGAGAGGGCGAGGCCCGGGTGGACCTTCATGCGTGCGGCGGCGGCGCGTGCGGCCTCGGGGCCGTGGGCGTGCTGGGCCTGGGCGGTCGCGCCCGCCGCGAGGGCGAGGACGATGAGCGAGTGCGGCAAGCGGAACGAATTCATGGCGAGTCGAGACGGTAGGGCAGGGCGCGGCGCGATGGCGAGCCTTGGGTTGACGATGCCGGGAGCACAGCCGTCCCCGGCCGCCACCCCCAGGCCATCGCCGAGCGCCCGGGCGCGACGGGGCGAGGGCGGCGAGGGAGCGGGCGCCCCCGTGCATCCCGAGGTTGTCGGTGACATGGGAGTGGGATGCGGGAAGCCGACCGGTCTCGCAGGGCGGGAGCATGGCGCTGCGGCCGAGGACGTCCGCGCTCCCAGCGTTGAGCCCGCCACGACGTGCTTGGGAACACCGAAACCCTCGGGATGCACCGGCGGCGACACGCCCCAACCGTCTCCTTGCGGGCTTGTGCGTTCGGCCGCACGGTGCGGGTGACGATGCGCGACTTCTTCCTTCGGCCGACCGTAATGGCGGCGGCCTTGATCCTTCAAGCGGCGGCCCGTGCGGACGAAGGCATGTGGCTCTACACCAATCCGCCCCGCGAGCAGCTCCGGAGCCGGCATGGGTTCGAGCTGACGCAGGACTGGCTGGACCACCTCATGCGGGCTTCGGTTCGGTTCAACTCGGGTGGGTCGGGTTCGTTCGTGTCGGAGGACGGCCTGGTGATCTCGAACCACCACGTGGGGGCGGACGCCTTGCAGAAGCTGTCGTCGGAGAAGAACAACTACCTGCGGGACGGCTTCCATGCGCGGACGACGGCGGAGGAGGTTCGGTGCGTGGACCTGGAGCTGAACGTGCTCCAGTCGATCGAGGACGTGACGGCGCGGGTGAACGCGGCGGTGACGGGCGGGGCGACGCCGGAGGCGGCGTTCAAGGCGCGGCGCGCGGCGATGGCGGAAATCGAGAAGGAGTCGTTGTCCAGGACGGGCCTGCGCAGCGACGTGGTGACGTTGTACCAGGGTGGGGCCTATCACCTCTATCGCTTCAAGAAGTACACGGACGTCCGGCTGGTGTTCGCGCCGGAGCAGCAGGTGGCCTTCTTTGGCGGCGACCCCGACAACTTCGAGTATCCGCGCTTCGACCTCGATGTGTGCTTCTTCCGCGTGTACGAGGACGGCAAGCCCGCGCGGGTGCCGCACTGGCTGAAGTGGTCGGCCAACGGGGCGGCTCCCGGAGAGCTGACGTTTGTGTCGGGCCACCCGGGGCGCACGAGCCGCCTGTTGACGGTGGCGGAGCTGGAGTTCCTGCGGGACAACCAGTTCCCGTACACGCTGGAGCTGCT
>JBJSZF010000373.1:0-4596 GCA_046090125.1 Verrucomicrobiota bacterium | reverse complement strand
CTTCGTGCTGCCGCTGTCCCACGACGAGGTGGTACACGGGAAGGGCTCGTTGCGGCGCAAGATGCCCGGCGACGACTGGCAGGGGTTTGCCAACCTGCGGGCGTTGCTGGCCTACCAGTGGCTCTTCCCTGGCAAGAAGCTCCTGTTCATGGGCGGCGAGCTGGGCCAGGTATCCGAGTGGAACGAGAATGGCGAGGTGACCTGGGGGCTGCTGGGCGAGGGCCCCTTCCATGCCGGGCTGCAACGGCTCGTCGCAGACCTGAATGCCCTTTACCGACGCGAGTCGGCCCTTCACGCCGGCGACTACAGCCCGGACGGCTTCCGCTGGATCGACTGCGCGGACCACGCCCACTCGGTGCTGGTGTTCGCACGGCACGACCCCGACGCGCACCGGCACGTGCTCGTGGTGATGAACCTCACCCCCAACCCGCACCACGGCTACCGCGTGGGCTTGCCCTCGGCGGGTCGATGGAAGGAGCTGCTCAACTCCAACGCGGCCGTCTATGGGGGCTCCGACCTCGGCAACCCTCTCGGCGTGGAGTCCGAGCCCGTCTCCGCCCAAGGACAGGCGCAGTCCGCCTTGTTCACCTTGCCTCCGTTGTCCGTCTCGGTCTTTGGGCCCGCCTGACCTCCCCGTCGACGCCACCGCCGCCGCCGCCCACGATCAACGGCGGGTGAAGGCGATGCGGGTGATGGCGTCGTTCGTGGTCGGCTGGAACCATCCGCCGTACTCGACCAGGTACAACGCGCCGTCGGGGCCCAGCCGCATGGCCACGGGGCCGCCCGGCAAGGACTGCGCGAACGCAACGCTCACCCCGGGCTTTCCGGTCGAGGCGTCGATGGGCGCGAACCGGACGGACTTGCGGTTGTAGTCGGAGTAAAACAGCCCGCCGTGCCACGAGGCGGGGAAGCCGCCCCCGCCGGAAGGGGCGCGATAGACCAGCCCGCCCGTGCACGACCCGCCGGTGCCCCGCTTGTACGAGAACCACGGCGACGCAAAGCCCTCGACGCGGTTGGTGCGGGTCAGCGTGTCGAGGCCGTCGGCAAAGACACGAGGCCACCCATGGTTGGCTCCGGGCACCAGACGCAGGACGCGCTCATGGTCGTCCTGCTCGTCCCCGCCGTTCTCGGCAAGGAGCACCCAGCGCGTCGGCGGGTCGTAGCTGAGCGACCACGGCTGCCGATGGCCGCGCGTGAAGACCTCGCCGCGCGCGCCGGGAACGTTGGCGAAGGGATTGGACGGCGGGATGGAGCCGTCGAGCCCGATGCGCAGCACCTTGCCCCGAAGGTCGCCCGGGGACTGGGCGCGATTGTTGGTGTCGGTGCAGTAGGACTTCAGTTCCCAGATCTTGTTGTTGTCGCCGGGGGTGACGTAGAGCGCGCGCTCCACGGGATGCGCCAACAGGCCGCCGCCCACGTGCTGGGCTCCCTCGTCGCCCCCGAACTCAAGGAGCACCTGGCCCTCGCCCTCGGCCAGCCGGGCGTCGGCGCCCGCGCCCCTCACGTCATGGGCCACGACGCGGCTGCGGTATTCGCCCGGCGGATGCTTCGGGGCGTGCAGGAACAGGTAGAGGCGCGGCGTGGCGGGAAAGTCCGGGTGGAAGGCAATCCCATGCAGGCCGCGGTCGCCCGCCGTGTCGGCCTCCACCTTGCCGACCCGGTCCAGGCGCTGGGTGGCGGGCTCCAAGCGCCAGACCTCGCCGCCGCGCGCCGTGATCCATGCCGCGCCGTCCGGCGCGAAGGCCATGTCCATGGGCTCGCGGATGGAGGCACCCACGAGCACCTCCCGTGTGAATCCCTCGGGAAGCCGGGCATCGGCTGCCGTCGTGTGGGTGGCAACGAAGAGGACGGCGGCCCAGGGCAGGGTGGAGGCGGAGCAACGCAACATCGTGGAGGTCATGGACGGGGTAGGGGCGGGATTCATTCGGGCGAGGAGCGGGGGGCGGGGGGCGGGGAGCGGGGAGCGGGCCTTTAGGCGATGAGTGGCCGGATCAACTCGCCGTGGACGTCGGTGAGGCGGTAGTCGCGGCCTTGGAAGCGGAAGGTGAGGCGCTCGTGGTCGATGCCGAGCAGGTGCAGCAGGGTGGCGTGGATGTCGTGGACATGCACGGGGGACTCCACGGGGCCGAAGCCGAGGTCGTCAGTGCGTCCGATGACCTGGCCGCCGGGGATACCGCCGCCGGCGAACCACATGGTGAACGATTCAATGTGGTGGTTGCGGCCGGTCTTGTCGCGGGCCTCGCCCATGGGCGTGCGTCCAAACTCGCCGCCCCAGACGACGACGGTGGAGTCGAGGAGCCCGCGCGCGGCGAGGTCGCGGACGAGCGCGGCGCAGGCCTGGTCCACCTCGTGGCAGCGGGCGGGAAGGTCTTGCTCGAGGGTTTCGCCGGGCCCGCCGTGGGAGTCCCAGTTGGTGTGGTAAAGCTGGACGAAGCGCACGCCGCGCTCGACGAGGCGTCGGGCGAGGAGGCAGTTGCGCGCGAAGGAGGGCTTCTCCCGCGTGCAGCCATACAGGCGCAAGGTGGCCTCGGTCTCGCCGGAGAGGTCCGTGAGGCCCGGGGCGCTGGACTGCATGCGGAAGGCCATCTCGTAGGACTCGATGCGCGAGAGGATCTCGGGGTCGCCGGTGACGACCTGCCGCTGGAGGTTGAGGTCGCGGAGGGCGTCGAGCGCCCGGCGCTGCGAGGCGTCGTCGATGCCCTCGGGGTTGGCGAGGTTGAGGATGGGGTCGCCCTGGGCGCGCAAGGGCACGCCGGCGTAGGAGGTGGGCAGGAAGCCGGACCCCCAGTTGACCGCCCCGCCACGAGGGCCCCGGGGGCCGCTTTGCAGGACGACGAACCCCGGCAGGTCGCGGCTCTCGGACCCAATCCCGTACTGGACCCATGCGCCCACGGCGGGTCGGCCAAACTGCCCGCTGCCCGTGTTCATGAAGAGCTTGGCGGGGGCGTGGTTGACGAGGTTGGTCCGGCAGGACTGGACGATGCTGAGGTAGTCCACGATGCCGGCCGTGTGGGGGAGCAGGTCGCTGACCCATGCGCCGGACTGGCCGTGGCGCCGAAACTCGTGCTTGGGGCCGAGCAGCGTGGACTTGTTCTTGAACGACGAGTCCATGAACGCGAAGCGCTTGCCCTTCAGGAACGAGTCCGGGATCGCCTGGCCATGCAGCCGCCGCAGCTCGGGCTTCCAGTCGAACAACTCCAACTGCGAGGGACCGCCCGCCATGAACAAGTGAATGACGGCCTTGGCCCGCGCGGGGCGATGGCCGGGGCGCGTCCGGCCCGGCCCGGCCCCTGCAGGAGGGGTGGCGGCGGCCAGGGCGCGGTCGTCGAGCAGGCCGGCGAGCGCGACCGCGCCGAGGCCGGCGCCGCATTGCCCGAAGAAATGGCGTCGGGTCACGCGCGCGAGCGGGTCTTCGTGCATGGGACGGTCGTCATTCACGGGTGATGGCCTCGTCGAGGTTGATGAGGACGCGGGCGACGGCGCGCCATGGCGAATCGCGGCGGGCGCGGCGCTCGGCGTCGGCGAGTTGAAGCAGGGTGGACGACTCGGCGGGGAAGGGCGCGCGCCCCGTCACCCACTCGAAGGCGGCGGCGACGCGGGCCGTGTCGTCGCCCGGATGCGCCGCGATGCGCCGGGCAAGCGCGGCGGCGATCTCGTCAAAGGCGGGGTCGTTGAGCAGGGCGAGGGCTTGCAACGGGGTGTTTGAGCGTTGGCGCCGGGTGCAGGTGGTAAACGTGTCGGGCGCGTCGAAGACCGCGAGGGCGGGGTGCAGCGTGGAGCGTTGAAGATGGGTGTAGAGGGCGCGCCGAAAGCGGTCGCCGCCCCGGCTGACGGGCCATTCGCGCCGGCTTTGGGTGAAGGCCCCAAGCCCGTCGGGCTGCGGCGGGAACACGGGCGGCCCCCCGATGCGGGCGTCCAGCAGGCCGCTGGCCACGAGCGCCACGTCGCGGATGGCCTCGGCTTCGAGACGCACCCGGTTTTGGCGGGCAAGGAGAAGGTTGCGCGGGTCGCGGTCGTCCGGGTCGGCTCCCGACAAGGGCGACGCGCGTGTTGAGGCGCGTTGATACGTCGCGCTCGTGACGATGAGGCGGTGGACGTGCTTGAGGCTCCAGCCGGAGTCCATCAACTCGGAGGCCAGCCAATCCAGCAGGCCGGCATGCGTGGGGGCGATGCCCATGGCCCCGAAGTCGTTCTCCGTCTCGACCAGCCCGCGCCCGAAGTAGGCCTGCCAGACGCGGTTGACGACGACGCGGGCCGTCAGGGGATTGCGGCGCGAGGCCAGCCAGTCGGCGAGGTCCCGGCGGTCCCCGCGCGCCATGTCGGCCGGCGAGGGTTGGAACACGGAGGGCAGCCCGGCCGACACCCTTTGGCCCGGGCGCGTGAAGTCGCCCTTCACGAAGAGGAACGTGTCGCGGGGTTGCGGTCGCTCGCGCAGCACGAGGGTCCGCGTGACGGCCGGGCGCTTGCGGCGGTGGTCGGCGAGGGACTTGAGGCGGGGATCGGACGCGGGCGCGTTGGTTCCGGCCGCCGTTGCCTGGGACTCCAGCTCGCGGAGGCGCGTCTCCCACGTCCGGAGGGCGGCGGCCTCGTCGGCGG
>JBJSZF010000372.1:0-4457 GCA_046090125.1 Verrucomicrobiota bacterium | reverse complement strand
AACACCGCCGCCACGATCACGAGGTACCCCGCCACGTCCAGCCCCAGCCCATGCTTGAACATCCGGGGCAGGGGAACGCACCCCGTCCCATACACCATTGCGTTCGGGCCGGTCGAGACGGGCATCAGGAAACCCATCGACGACCCGAGGCACGCCGCCAGCGCCGGCTTCATGGGCTCGACCCCGGCGGATTGCGCCACCGCGATGGCGATCGGCACGATCATCGTCGCCGACGCGGTGTTGCTCGTGGCCTCGCTCACCAACACGGCAATCCCCGTGAACAGGAACACCAGCCCCGCCTCCGTGCGCGCCTGGAAAAAGCCTGCCACGCCGTCCCCAATCCACCGCGCCAAGCCCGTCGAGAACATCTGCTCCCCCAGCGCCATCCCGCCCGCGAACAGGAAGATCGTCCCCCAGTCGATCCGGACCGCGTCCTTCCATTCGAGGACGAACCGTCCCTCGCGCCAGCTTGTCGGGAAGGCAAACAACGCGCCCGCCGCCAGCAACGACACGATGCTTTCCGGCATGCGCTCGGCCAGCAGGCGCGCCAAGGGCGACTCCGGCCCTTGCAACAACGCCACCACCCCGGGGAACAACCACCCGGCCACCGCCAGCCCGAATACGCACGATACCGCGACCTCCGCCCGGGACCATGCACCGAGGCCCGCCGCCTCGCGCGCGATCCAGCCCGAGCAGCCCCGCAGCTCCGGGGCACCCACGGGGCACCGCCGGTGAAAGTTGAGCACGAGGAATCCCCCTAGCACGACCGCCACCGGCAGGCCCACCCGCATCCAGTCAAAGAACCCAATCCGCGTCCCGAGCGTGCGCTCGATGAGCCCAATCCCGATGAGGTTGGGCGGCGTCCCGATCGGCGTCGCCAGCCCGCCCACGCTCGCGCCGAACGCCGTGAGCAACATCAGGCCCGTCGCCAAGGGCAACGCCGTGAAATGGATCTCGCGCCCCGTCCGCGCCGATTCCGCCCGGGCCACCTCCGAGGCGATCGCAATCCCGATGGGCAACATCATCGCGGTGGTGGCGGCGTTGGAGACCCACATGGACACGAACGTCACCACGACGCCGAAGGCCGCGTACAACCCGAAGGGCCGGTCCCCGACCCACGGCAGGCGAAGGATTCCGAAGGCGATTCTTCGGTTGAGCCCGTGACGCATCATGGCCTCGACGAGCATGAAGCTGCCCACGAACAGGAAGATGATGGGGTCTGCGAACGGTCGATAGGCCTCCTTGGCCGACGTCACGCCGGCGAGGACCGCCAGCGCGGGCGTCACCAAGGCCGTGGCCCCCATGGGCAGCGCCTCGGTCATCCACAGGACGACGGCCACGCCCATGACCGCCAGCAACCGATGCGCCTTGGGCTCCAGACCGTCGATGGGAAGGAACCAGAGAATTAGAAACGCCAACGGTGCGAGGAAAAGCCCGGCGCGCCGGCGCCATTTCTCGAAGGCCTCCTCGGCCGGGGTCAACCGGGCTTCCAGGGTGGACGCATTCATGGGGACTGTCTGCCCAGACTGAGGGTGGGAATCGGCTGGGCGCGAGTTGGAATCGGTAAACCCCGCCGTTTTCGGATCCAGGGGCTGCGCCCGGGATCGTCCCGCCCCGGAGACGCGTTCATGGCGGCGGCCCGAAGTTCTGAGCGGGACACGGGGTGGGTCAGGGCAGTCTGCCTCGCCTGGAAAACGCGTTCCGGCCTGGACGTCCGCCAGCAGAAGAGCGGGATGGCGGCAGCGCTATCGAGTCGGCCCGGACGCCCCAAGCCCCCTGACTATCCCGTGTGCGCGGCGCATTCCGAGCTCCAGCCGAACTCCCAGCGGGAGGGCGGCAGGGCGGCAGGGGTCGCCAAGAATCTGTTTGAACGCCACGACCGACTTGTTGTAGCCAGCCGACGAAGTTCCTGTGGCCGGAAGACATCATCGTGTTAGTTAAAGGACACTCTCATAAGCTTTTTGAGGCATTCGAGCCTCGTATCCTGTTGTCAGCCGAAGCTGGCATGATGGGGGAGTCCATGCCCTCGAGCCATCAGGACGGGCCCTGCATCGAGGTGCTGGCCATGGAGGCTTGCGAGCCTTGCGACCGCAGCCGAATGGACGGGGACGCGGCCGAGGACCTGTTCTCGGGGGCAATCGCTCCGCTGACCCTGCTTTGCGGGCGGGACGCGGACGCCGAACCCGCCGAGGCGGGCGTTGGTCCGCTTGACCGTCCCTTGGCGAGTAGGGCCGTTGGGTTGCTCGCTGTCGAGGCGGTGGAGCCAGCCGTGGTGTTGATGGATCCGGGGCAGGGGTCGCGGTCCCGAGGGGCGGCGCTGGCAGGGGAGGCGCCGATGTTGTCGGTGGGGTTGCCGAGCCAGATGGAGGTGCTGGCCTTCAAGCTGACGCCGCTGAACTTCGGGGCGAGCGTTCTTTCGGCCACGGGGCCCACGATGGAGGCGCGGCTGACGTTTTCGGGGGTTGCCTTGTCGTGGCTGGGCGATGCGGCGGTGAAGGATGCATCGGGGAATGCGCTCGCGGCTGGGTCCGGGACGACCGTGACGCTGGTGGGCACTCCGGCGGCGATCAACGACTACCTCGCCAACGGCGCCCTGGGCGCCACCACGACGGCGGATGCGACGTTGGGGGTGTCCGTCGCCTACGGAGGTGGCTCGGCTTCGTCGGGGAGCATCAGCCTGAAATCGGTCAACCCGTTGGTGAACGTCACGGGCTTGGGCGACCTTCTGGACCACTTGCCCAACGGTTGGACGTCCAAGCGCAGCGATCAGGCCTACTCCGAGTTCTTCCCGGGGAGCCTGACCAACTATTGGGTCAGCCGTGCCGACAACTATTCCCAGGAAGGGACCGGGTGGCTGAAGACCCAAAGGTCGGGCATCTACTACTTCTACGCGGTCGCCGACGACGTCGTGAAGTTCCAGGTCTTCGATGACCAAAACAGCGTCCTCGCCGTGGCCCTCGATCCCAACGGTTCGGATAACACCGCCGTGAACGGATCCAATGCATGGGGGGCCAACCAGGTGGCGGGGCTGAGGAAGTCGGCCCCGGTCTATCTCGAGGCGGGGCGCTACTACCGCTTTAAGCTGGACTACACAGAGGGTACCGGAGGCGATGCCTTCGACGTGGGCTACACGATGTCGGCGTCGAATCCGGCGGGGGTTTACGTGACGCAAGTGACGGCCAGCTCGGAAAACTATCCGCCTCTCGTGTCCAGCTCCAACGACGAGAAGGTGAGCAACGCGTTGGACGGGACCAACGCCAAGTACATGAACCTCGACGAGTTCGGGGACAGGACGACCGGGCGTGACAGTGGCTTGATGGTCCGGCTTTCGGAGGCGGTGTCGCTGAGCAGCATCCAGTTCCGGAGCGCTGCCGACAATGATGTTTGGGATCCTACCAGCTACGCCCTGTATGGCTCCAATGTTCCTTTGCCATGGTCGTCGTCGGCTTGGGGCAGCGCGTTGTCCACGGGCAACACCAACCTCGCCACGGCACGCGGCACGAACGGCGCGTTGGTTCCCGTCAACGGGGCCCAAGCGTTCCAATATTACAAGGTCGTCTTCCCCACGACGCGAGGGAACAGTTCCGGGCAGTACTTCATGCACGTGGGCGAGGTGTATCTCGGCTACGGGACGGTGTCCGGCGGGGCCAACTCCGCCGTCGTGGCTTCAGCTCCGGGGTCGGAGAACAACACGCCGTCGTTGGTCACCGCCAATGGCCACGTGTTCGGGATGGTCCCGGACTTTGCCGGTACGCAGGTGACGGTGACGTTGTCGGCGACCGGCAGCGGGCAATTGGCCGTGATGAACAACGGGGTGCCGGTGGGGGCGGGAGGCGCGGTGGGCGGCGTCACGGTGGAGGGGGTGGGGACGACGACGCTGAGGTTGGCGGGCACCGTGGCCAACCTCCGTTCGGTGCTCGCAACCCCTGGGGCGATTCAAAACAGCCTGAGCCTGGCAGGGTCCACCTTGAGCTTGCGACTGGCGTACGGCGGGCAGGTGGCGCCATTGCTCGGCAGTAACAACAACGCGGTGACCCTCACGGATTACCTGGGGCCAGGGGCCACGTTGCCCGGGACCGTGTCCACGATCACGGCTTCGCCAGGCGGCAGTCCTGCCGGCGACGTCGTTGCCAACCTCCAGGACGGGTGGACAAACACCAAGTACCTGAACTACGGCGGGGCGGGCGCTGGCTTCGCCGTGACCATGGGGTCTGCCACCGTGCTCGACTCGATGCTGCTGGTGACCCGTACCAACGACGACATTGCCAAGTGGGATCCCGCCACGTGGCAAGTGTATGGGTCCAACACGAGCGGCGGTTGGTCGGACTCCAACTGGACCCTGCTGGGCTCTGGCAACACCAACCTGGGACCCCAGCGCGGGGCGCTCAGCGTGGTGTCCTTCGCCAACGCCACGGCTTACCTGTACTACAAGGTGGTCTTCCCGACGACGCGCGGGG
>JBJSZF010000371.1:0-1851 GCA_046090125.1 Verrucomicrobiota bacterium | reverse complement strand
AACTTCGATTGGAAGGACGAGATCTACTACGACATGGACATGGCTCCGGACGCCAAGGTCCTGGCGACGAGCTTCCACAGCGTGTTCGTCATCGCGCCGCAGGTGTGGACCTACGAAAAGACGTGGCCCGGCGGCAGCAAGCCCTACCGCTCCATCGTGAGCCTGCCCGGCCACGAGTACGTGTCGTTCCAGACCCCGCACTACCGCGCGCTCGTCCTCCGCGCCATCGCGTGGGCCGGCGGACGCGAGAATGTCGATGAACTGTGCAAGCCCGAGGAGTTGGCCTCGCTGAAGTATCCCGAGGGCGGCCCCGTCGCCCCGGAGAAGGCCGCCGCCAAGCTGGGCGTCCACCCCGAGTTCGAGGCCACGCTGGTCGTCTCCGAGCCGCTCGTCGAGAAGGTCATCTCCCTCGACTGGGACGCGAAGGGCCGCCTGTGGGTGGCCGAGACGCCCGAGTACCCCGGCGGGCGCACCATCAACAAGAACGACAAGCCCATCGCCGCCTGGGCCCGCAAGGACGGCCAACCCCAGGGCGACAAGGAGGACCGCCCCGCCCGCGACCGCATCTCGTGGCTCGAGGACACCAACAACGACGGCCGCATGGACAAGAAGCACGTCTTCGCCGACGGCCTCGAGCTCGTGACGTCCCTGGTGTTCCACAAGGACGGCGTCATCGTCGCCCAGGCCCCCGACATCCTCTGGCTCCGCGACAAGGACGGCGACGGGAAGTGCGACATGGTCGAGGGCAGCGAGAAGGTCACGCTCTACACGGGCTTCGGCACCTTCGACACCCACGCCGTGATCAACAACTTCCGCTGGGGCCTCGACGGCTGGGTCTATGGCGCCGTGGGCTACAGCGCCGGCGCACCCAAGTCCGGCGACGGCAAGAAGGACTTCGGACGCATCACGGCGGGCGTCATCCGGTTCCGCCCGGACGGATCCGCCATCGAGCAGTACGCCTCCGGTTCCTGCAACACGTGGGGCTTCGACATCGCGCCGGACGGCGAGGTGTTCTACACCACGGCGACGTGCGGCGAGCACTTCCTCCACGTCATCATGCCGGAGAAGGCGCTGGCCAAGGCCTCCGTGGGCGGCATCCGCGGGTCGTTCGTCGCGCCGGACCACCAGAAGATCTTCCAGGCGGTGAAGCACACCCGCCCGGCCTACGTGCAAATCGATTGGGTCGGCTTCTTCACCGCCGCCGCCGGCTGCTGCATCTACAACGGCGGCACGTGGCCCGACCGCTACAACGGATCGCACTTCTGCTCCGAGACCACCATGAGCCTCGTGCACAACGAGATGCTCAAGCCCAAGGGCGTCACGTTCGTGGCGTCCAAGGAACCCGGCCGCGAGGAGACCGAGTTCATCGCCTCCACGGACCTTTGGTTCCGGCCCATCCATGAACGCGTGGGCCCGGACGGCGCGCTCTACGTCGTGGACTTCTACAACCAGGCCGCCATCCACAACGACACCCGCGGACCCGCGCACGGAGCCCGCAACGCCGCCACCCGACCCGACCGCGACCATCACTTCACCCGCGTCTGGCGCGTCCAGCACAAGCAGCCCAAGCCGCTCCCGGCCTGGAAGTTCGACACCAACCAGCCCGCCGCCATCGTCAAGATGCTGGAACACCCCAACGGATGGGTCCGCATGACCGCCCATCGCATCCTGAGCGAGCAATCCCCCTTCTACGCGCTGCGCAACGTGCTCGCGGCCGTCTCCAGCAACAGCCCCGCACTCACCCGCACGCACGCCCTCTGGGTCCTCCACAACATCGGGCGCCTCGACCAGCAGAACTTCGTCGCGTGCCTCAACGACAACGACCCCACCCTCCGCAAGAACGCCCTGCGC
>JBJSZF010000370.1:0-2871 GCA_046090125.1 Verrucomicrobiota bacterium | reverse complement strand
GGGCAACGACGGCCATCGACCGGGGTCGTTCTCGCCCGGCAAAATCTCGGACGGGAGGTGCGCCACCTCGATGCTGGCCCCGGGCATGTGATGCAACGCCAGCATCGAGGTGGCGCACCTCCCGGCCGATGAGCTGCCGGGCGAGGACGAGCCCGGTCGATGGCCGTCGTTGCCCGGTCCCTGCCGGGGCGCGCTGGCGTTTGCCGACCCGTTCCAGACGCACAACGACGGATGGCTGTCCGCATGGAACCGTGACTTCCCGTCGGTGCCGGTCGTCGGCGGGCTGGCGTCGGGCCTGGGCACCACGGACGCGTGCCAGCTTTACGTGGATGGCGACGTGCACGACGACGGCGTGGTGCTGGTGATGGTGGGCGGGGCGTTCTCGGTCGTGCCCATGGTGTCGCAGGGCTGCACGCCCATTGGGGACCCTTGGACGATCACGCGGGCGGAGCGGAACGTCATCTTCGGCATCGCCAATCGCCCGGCGTACTCGGTGTTGGTGGACACGTTCAACGCGTTGTCCGAGGAGGAACGGCAACGGGCGCAGAACAACCTCATGGTGGGCTTCGCCAGCGCCGAGGACCGTCCGGAGCACGGCGCGGGCGACTTCCTGGTGCGCAACCTCCTCGGGGTGGACCCGCGCCACGGCGCGCTGGCCGTGGGGGCGGTGGCGCGCCCGGGGCAGACGTTGCAGTTCCAGCGCCGGGACGCGGAGGCGGCGTCGGCGGACCTGGCGCGCTGCCTGGAGCGGACGCGCGTGCTGTTGGCGGGGCGCAGGCCCGTGGGGGGCGTGTTGTTCTCGTGCTGTGGCCGGGGCCAGGGGTTGTTCGGCAAGCCGGACCACGACGCGACGCTCATCCAGGAGCACCTTGGGCCGCTGCCGCTGACGGGCTTGCTGGCCAACGGCGAGATCGGGCCGGTCGGGTCTTCCTGTCACCTCCATGGCTACACCGCATCCCTCGCCCTCCTTGTCCGCGACTGACCTCATGTCCCTCGAACCCGTCATCCCCGCCGTGGCATTGCCCGAGTCCTTGGTCGTGCGCCCGGACATCATGCAGCGGCTCGACTTCGCCGCGTTGTTTGGGAACGGGCATCCGGTCGAGCTGGAACTCGGGGCGGGCGACGGATCCTTCCTGCTCCGTCATGCGGCCGCGCATCCGGCGGTGAACTTCATCGGCGTCGAGCGCCTGCTGGGACGGCTGCGCAAGATCGACCGCAAGGGCCGTCGGCTCGGCCTGGCCAACCTGCGCGCGATCCGGCTGGAGGCGGCCTACCTGCTGGAATGGATGATTCCGGCGGCGTCCCTGTCGGCCATCCACGTGTACTTCCCTGACCCATGGCCGAAGCGACGGCATTGGAAGCGGCGTCTCGTGAACCTGCGGTTCACGGAGATTGCGGCGCGGGCGCTCGTTCCTGGCGGTCGCTTCTACGTGCGCACCGACGACGCCTCGTACTTCCAGCAGATGACCGAGGTGGGCAACGCGCAGGCGGGCTTCAACGCGGTGACGGAGCCGCCCGAACTTCTGGCCGTCACGACCGACTTCGAGGCGGACTTCAATCGGGATGGCATCCCCACGCTGCACGCCGCATGGGAGCGAAACCTCGCGGAGCCCACCACGGTCAAGAGGGAGGAACTCATGAGCGACGCGCCTGCGTGGGATGGACGGGATGGACTACATGGACCTCATGGACCGGATGCGCCGGATGCGCCGGATGCGCCGGACGTGCGGGCTGCCTAGGACATGGACTCCCGCTTCCAGCGTCATGGTAGTCTCAGGGTGAACCGGTCTCCGGCGGGGATGCGGTGGTGGGTCATCGCGTGGGCTTGGATGGCGAGTCTTGCCGCCATGACCAGCGCCACGGCCGCGACGTTGGACGAGGCCCGGGCGGCGCTTCGGCTAGGGAAGCACGCGGAGGTCATCGAGGCCGCCCGCGCGGCGTTGTCCGGCAAGGAGGGCTCGTCGGAGGATTGGACGTTGATCCAGGCGCGGGCGTTGATGGACACGGGGCGGTATCCCGAGGCGCGCGACTTGTTGACCAACGCCGTGGCCGAGGTGCGGCGCAGCGTCCGGCTGCGTTGGATGGGACGGACGGCGGCGCTTGCGGCCGGCGACACCAACACGGCCGCCGCGCTCGTGGAGGACATCCGCACCCTCCTCAACGCGCAGGCGGCCGACCTGCGCGAGCCCCGCGCCCGCGTGGCCCTCGCCGAGGCCGCCTTCTTCCTCGGGGCGGACCCGAAGAACGTCCTCGAAAAGCTGCTCCAGCCCTTGCGCCAGTCGGACCCAGGGCTTGCGGAGCTGCACCTGGCGCGCGGCAACATCGCCTTGGAAAAGCATGACGCCGCGCTTGCGGCCCAGGCCTTCCAGGAGGGCGTGCAGAAGCAACCCGACGACCCGGACCTTCACCACGGCCTGGCCCGCGCGCACCTGGACGGCGACCGCTCCGTCCTCGTGGAGTCGCTCGAGAACGCGCTCCGGATCAACGAGCGGCACGTCCCGTCGCTCCTGTTGCTGGTGGACTACCAGATCGATGCCGAGGACTACGCGGAGGCCGCCAAGAACCTCGACCTGGTGGACCAGGTCAACAACGTGCATCCGGAGGCGTGGGCGTACCGCGCGGTGCTCGCGCACCTGCGCAACGACGCCAAGGCCGAGACGGAGGCCCGCGCCAAGGCGCTCCAGCACTGGCCCGCCAACCCGCGCGTCGATCACCTCATCGGGCTCAAGCTTTCCCGCAAGTATCGGTTCGCCGAGGGAGCGGCCCGGCAACACCAGGCGCTGGCCTTCGCGCCGGATTACCTGCCCGCCAAGTCCGCGCTGGCGTCCGACCTCTTGCGCCTGGGCGAGGAGGAGGAGGGTTGGAAGCTCG
>JBJSZF010000369.1:0-9986 GCA_046090125.1 Verrucomicrobiota bacterium | reverse complement strand
GAGGCCTCTTCGCGGCACCGCAGCGACCGGCCAGCAGGGCTCCGACCTGCCCCTTGTCCGGACCGATTCAGTTTGATCGGTCGTGCTTGCTCGATCTGCTTCTGCAGCTCCTTAGTCCTTCGGCTTAGCTTTGAGCCGATGGAGGTCCCCTCGCTTCCATGAGGCCAGGGGTCCTGAGGCTGGAGCGCACCTGGCGGGCGACGACCTTGGGATTTGGAGTTCGCGTGGCCCTGATAGTTGGGACAGGCGGGATGCTCGCGTGGTGCATCGATTGCGTTTCGTGGCTCCGGGAAAGCCCTTGGGCGAGGCGTGAGGACCCGGCACAACCCAGGGTTCTGTGACGTACGAACAACGACGCCCCGTTGCCTTCTCGGAGCAACCCGCAGGGCCGAGCGTCTTCTTGCGTCCCACCGCATGGCTCGCTCCTCGTGGGGCGCGATCATCCTTCGCGGCGAAACGCCCGCCATTTCTGAGGCGCGATGCTAGTTCCCCGGGCGCTCGAGGTACGCGACCAAGTCCGCCACTTCCTGTGCCGTGAAATGGTCCATCAACCCCTCTGGCATCATGGAAACCGGCGACGCCTCCCTCGACTTCACCTCGTCCAACCGCAGCGTCCGCGCTGTTCCCGTCGCAGGGTCCACCATCACCTGCACCGAGCCCGCTGATTCCCCGGTCACCCGCCCGGCCACCGTGCTCCCATCGCGCAGCGTGAACAACGTTGCCTGGAACTGCTCGCTGATGACCGCCGACGGCTCAGTGATCGACCTGAGGAGGTCGATGCGTGCATAGCGCGAGCCGGCACCCGTGAGGTCCGGTCCCACGGCCCCCCCTTCGCCGCCGAGGCGATGGCACGAGGCGCATTGGGCTTCCCTCCAGACGCCTTTCCCGCGCGACGCATTGCCCGTCCCGAGGAGTGCGGCGACATCCGGCGTGGTCCAATGCTTCACGAAGGCCCGCGCCTTGCCGGGGTTTTCCGCTGGCGAGGCCGCCACGGCCGCCGCGGCGCCATTCGTCACCGCCGCGCCCGTGACCCACGGCGCCAGCGGCCCCTTCTCGTCGTCCGGCACGCGTGCCAACGCCTGTTGCCGCATCGTCTTCAGGAATCCGTCCATGCTCGCGCCATTGGCGGGCTTCTGGCCCACGTCCCCAAACCACTGCGGCTCGGTCGCCAGCCGTGCCAAGGCCGGACGCCGGTGGAACCACGCGAAGTACCGTTGGCGAAGCCCCATGTCCCAGCCGTTGGTGGCGAGGCGCAACGTGGCTTGGTAGTGCAGCGCCTCGGCCTGCGTTGTCGAGCGGTCCCGCAGGTCCAGGGCCTGCCGCACGACGTCGGGCGAGCCCAACGCCACCAGCAGCGCGGACAATTCCCGGTTCAGCCGCCAGGAACGGGCCGGGAACTGCCGCCCCAGCTTCTGCAACGCCATCGCCCGCAGATCGCCCCCCGGCATCCCTTGCCTTGCGAGGCTCAGACCAATCACCCGGAGCTTGGTCGCGAACGCCTCCTCGCCCAGCCCGTCCAACGGCCACTTCGCCAACGCCTTCAAGACCGCCCCCTGGTCGTCCGTCGCGCCCACCCGGACCAGCGCCATCAACGCGCCCAGGCCCGCCATCACGTTCGTCTCCGACAACGCCCGGGCGCGCCACGTCGCCACCGGCTGTCGCTCCAACGCGACCCGCGCCGCATGACGCAGCACGCGGTCGTCGGACCCCAGCGCCTCCCAAATCCGGTCCAACGCCGCCGGGTCGGCCGTGCGCATCCACCCTTCCAGCTCGCGGCGTTGCGCCCGTGCTGCCACGCCCGCCACCGGGCCCGCCGTCGGATCCACGGCGGCGTCCGGCCCTGCGCCCACGTGCGACACGCGATACAGGCCCGACTGCGTCCCCCGGCCGCCGGTGATGAAGTACATGGCCCCGTCGGGCCCCACGGCGAGGTCGGTCACGTTGAGCGGCTTGCCTTGGACGAAGGGCTCGAAGGTTGCCGTGTAGCTCGCGCCTTGCGGCCGAAGGTGGACGGCGAGAATACGCCCGTAGCTCCAGTCCATCACGTACAACGCCCGGCGATACATCGCCGGGAAGCGCGCCCCCTTGCCCGACGCCACCCCCGTGGGCGACCCAATCCCGACCTCCACCACCGGCCCGACGGAATCGGGGAGGTCGGAGGGCCACTTCGCCGAACCCTCGCGGAAGCCATGGTCCGCGCCCGCGAAGCAGTGCAGGACCCGGATGGGCCGATACCACGGGGTGCCCCAGTCCCATTCCATGTCGCTGTCGAAGGTGAACAGCTCGCCGTCCTCGTTGAACGCGATGTCGTAGGCGTTGCGTTGGCCCGCCGCGAACAGCTCCGTGCCGGAGCCGTCCGGCTGCATCCGAAGGACAAAGCCGCCCGGCGGCTTGCGCCCTCTTCCAAAGCCGCGCCCGTCTTCCATGCGCGGCAACACGACGTCGTCGGCGTAGTGACGCACGGGCGACGACGCGGCCACGTTGGCGGGGACGTCCACGAAGTTGCCGTTGACCACGAAGAGGCTGGAGCCGTCGGTGGCCAGCCCATGGGGCCCGTGCTCGCCGCCGTCGCCCTTCCAATTGTGAAGCGCCTGGCAGGCGTCGAGGGCGTCGTCGCCGTTCGTGTCGCGGAGCCGGTACAACGCGAGGCCATTGGTCCCGCGGCCGTTGACGTAGAAGCTGTCGAAGGCCCACAGCATGCCCATGGCCGCGCGCACGGGCAGGTCCACCGGGGCCAGCGACGCCAGGCGCCCGTCCTGCAACGTGCCCCGGAGCAACGGCTCCGAGCCCTGCGGCGAGATCCACAGGCGGCCCTTCGGGTCGAAGGCCAGGCTCACCCAGGAGCCCTCGCCGAACTCCGCGCTTCGCAGCAGTTCCACCCGGAACCCCGGGGCCATCGTCAGCGCCGATGCCGGCGTCGCCACGGGCATCTTGAGCACCTCGCCCCATGGGGCCATTCCATGCGGCCCCAGTTCACGTGCCCGGGTCCAGCCGGTCGCGCCATCGGCCGACGTTTCCCAGGAGCCATCGGAGACCATCGCCTCCGCGCGCCCGTCGGCGAGCGTCACCCCAAGCCGGGCGACGCGCTCGGCGGGGCCGGCGCCGTTGCGGGCGACGAGGGACAGTTCATTGCGCCCGGCCTGCAACAGGCGCGAGACGTCCACCGACGTGGGTTGCTGGAAGGACTCGTTCTGGCCGACAGCCTTGTCATTGACGCTGATGACGGCCTGGTCGTCGGCGGCGACGGTGAGCACGGCCTTGCGCGGGCGCGCGGGCAACTCGAGGACGCGTCGAAAGAACCGCATCTCGCCGTCGCTGGCCTTCTCGCCCCAGATCCACTGCGGGGCCGGGGTGGCTGCGTGCGCGCCCGGCAGGCCCGTTCCCATGGCAAGGCATCCCAACAAGGCCACCCCGATCCGCATCCAAGTGCGTTGCATGGGGACGGTTCTATGCCAAGGAACCCAGGCGCGCGAGCCAGGTCCTGCCGTGGCCCGGTCGAGACATGCGGCCCCAGCAACGGATCTTGGATCCTCCCGCCGGGTGGCTGCACGGCCCGCATGACCACCATCGGATGGATCGAGCCCAGCTCCCCGCTTCCTGCTCCATGGTTGGCCGTGCGCAGGGGACGCGATAGCGTGATGGCATGGCCGAGCCTTCGATGCCGTTGGTCGCTCCGACGCCCGTGACGACGCCCCGCGAGGATTCCCGCGAGGCGCTGGAGCCGGGCTATCTCGTGGTGTGCTGGAACGACCCCGTGAACCTGATGCCCTACGTCACGCACGTGTTCCAGCGCGTGTTTGGATGGGATCGCAAGCGCGCGGAGAAGCACATGCGCGAGGTGCATGAGAAGGGGAAGTCGGTGCTCGTGCGGGAATCCTTCGAGAAGGCGGAGGCGCACGTGCACCAGCTCCAGTCGTACTCGCTGCAGGCGACGGTGGAAAAGGACGAGTCATGAAGCTGCTGGTGTCGGAGCCGGGGAGGCTGGTGGTGCAGTTGACAAAGCGGGAGCGGGACGAGATGCGCGCGGTGTTGCAGTGCCATGGCCAGGTGCCGCGCTTCGGGCCGTCGATCACGCGCGGGTCCGCCGAGGGGGTGCCGTCGGACGCGACGGCGATGCTGGCGGAGCAGGTGCTTGGGGTATGGGAGTCGGAGCGGGCAGGAACGCTGGGGTTGCTGGAGGACGCGGCACGTTGCGTGAAGGGGAAGGGCGGGTACGGGTTGCAGGTGACGGAGGACGAGGCGGAGCGGTTGCTGCGGGCGTTGAACGGGGCGCGCGTGGCGTTCTGGGAAGCGTTGGGAAGCCCGGACTTCGAGGCGGGCGAGCGCGTGGAGGGGACGGAGAGGAACCGGGCGTTGGTGGCCTTGATGGAGCTGGCGGGGAGCTACGTGGGCCGGTGGCTGGCGTGCCTGGGCGGCGGGAAGCCAGTGGGCTCGGAGGAGGAGAAAGAAGACGAGGAAGAGAAAGAGGAAGGGGAGGGACCGTAGCGCATGGGACGACCGTTCATTCCATTGCTGGGGGCGGCTCCGGTGTTCCCGCCCGCCGCGAATGCCATGAAGGAGGGGCTTCTGGCCATCGGGGGCGACCTTTCGGTGGAACGTTTGTTGGCGGCGTATCGGGCGGGGATTTTTCCTTGGAGCGCGGACCCGATCACGTGGTGGTCTCCGGACCCGAGGGCGATCATCGAGCTGGACCGGGTGCACGTGGGCCGGACGCTGGCGCGGGTGTTGCGGAAGGAGGCGTTCACGGTGACGGAGGACCGTTGCTTCCGGAGGGTGATCGAGGCGTGCGCGTCGGTGCCGCGGGCGGGGGACGCGACATGGATCTCGCCGGAGATCGTGGAGGCGTACGTGCGGCTGCACGAGGCGGGCTGGGCGCACAGCCTGGAGGTGTGGCAGGGGGACCAGTTGGCGGGGGGGATCTACGGGGTGGCCATTGGGCGGTTCTTCGCGGGCGAGTCGATGTTCCACCACGTGTCGAACGCGTCGAAGGTGGCGTTGGTGGAGCTGCTGGGGCGGCTGCGGGCGCGGGGGTTCCGGTTGTTTGACACGCAAATGCTGACGGAGACGACGCGGTCGGTGGGCGGCGTGGAGGTGCCGCGGTCGGAGTACCTCGAGCGGCTCAGGCGGGCGTTGGAGGAGCCCATGGGGGCCTAGGCGGGATGCGAGGGTCACGCCGGGACGGCGCTGCCACGTGCACCGCCCCTCGCTCCCCGCTTCCCGCGCGTCTCGCAGGAAACCCGTGTTGAAGGCGCGGGCGGCTTGGCGTTTTCTTTCGGGAATCATGAAGCGCGACATTCGATGGCTGGCGTTGCTGGGGCTGGCGTGCGCGGCGACGGCGTTGGTGGCCGACGGGCCGGCGGACAACGTGGCGGACAAGGTGCGACCGGTGCCGCCTGCCGGGATCGCGTATCCGCCGGAGGTGAAGGAGTTCCTGCGGATGGGGGCGACGATGCTGGGCCGGGACATCGACCAGTTGCGGAAGGACGTGGCGGAGAAGCCGGAGCTGGCGGCGCGCCTGCCGGACGTGGAGGTGTTCCAGAAGGCGGTCGATTGGGCGGTGCGGCACGACGAGGTGTTCAAGACGAACGAGCTGGCGACGGCGCGGCTGCTGCTGCAAACGGGGCATGAACGGGCGGCGGCGTTGCGGTCGGGCAAGGTGGGATGGGCGGAGGCGACAGGCCCGACGGTTCGCGGATATCGGTCGCGCATCGACGGGTCGGTGCAGCCGTATGGGTTGGTGGTGCCGTCGTCGTGGCGGCCGGACAGCGGGCGGCGGTGGCGGCTGGACTTTTGGTTTCATGGGCGTGGGGAGCAGCTGAGCGAGCTGGCGTTCCTCAACGAGCGGATGCGCGGCCCGGGCGAGTTCACGCCGCCGGACACGTTCGTGCTGCACCTATACGGCCGGTACTGCAACGGGTCGCGGTTCGCGGGCGAGACGGACTTCTGGGAGGCGCTGGAGGACGTGCAGCGGCTGTATCCGATCGACGAGGACCGGATGGTGGTGCGGGGCTTCAGCTTGGGGGGCGCGTCGTGCTGGCATTTCACCGTGCATCATGCGTGGCGGTTCGCGGCGTCGGCCCCGGGCGCCGGGTTCTCGGAGACGGCGGAGTTCCTGGACGTGTTCCAGAACGAGAAGCTCCAGCCGTTCCCGTGGGAGCCCAAGCTCTGGCGGCTGCACGACGCCACCGCCAACGCGCTCAACCTCGCCATGACCCCCGTGGTCGCCTATAGCGGCGCGGAGGACCGGCAAATCCAGGCGGCCCAGGCCGTCGAGAAGTCCATGGCCGCCCTCGGAATGGAACTCACCCACCTCGTCGCGCCCAAGACGGGCCACAAGTACGAGCCGGCGACCAAGGCCGAGCTGAACCGGCGCATCGACGCCCTCGCCCGCCAGGGGCGCGTCCGCGTGCCGCCGCGCGTCCTGTTCACCACCCATTCGCTCCGTTACCCGCGCATGGCATGGGTCGTGGTGGATGGCCTCGGCCAGCATTGGGAGCCCGCCACGGTCGTGGCCGACTGGCAGGGCAACACCCTCCGGGTCACGTCCACCAACGTCACGGCCCTCTCCTTTGCGTTCGGCCCCGGCGAGTCGCCCTTTGACCCGCGCCAGCCCGTGCGCGTGGAGGTGCAGTCCGACGGGCGGCCGGTGGAGTCCGTCGTGCTGGGGCGGCCCACGTCGGAGCGGTCGTTTGCGGGCGCATTGCATCGCGGGGCGCAGGGATGGGTGGCAGGCCCGGCCCCGGCGGATGGGCTTGCGAAGCGCCACGGGCTGCAAGGACCGATTGACGACGCCTTCATGGATCGATTCGTCCTCGTGCGGCCGACGGGCGAGGCGCAGTTCCCCTTGGTGGCGGCCTGGGCGAAGTCCGAGATGGAGCGCGCCCAGAAGGAATGGCGACGCCACTATCGCGGGGACGCGATCGTGATGGACGACACGCAGGTGACGGACGAGGAGTTGGCGCGGTCCAACGTGGTGCTGTGGGGCGATCCCGCGAGCAACCGCCTGTTGGCCCGGATGCTTGCGAAGCTGCCCATCGAGTGGACGCCCGACGCCCTCAAGGCGCATGGCAAGACGCATGACCCGGCGCGGCACGTGCCGGTGATCGTGTTCCCCAACCCGTTGAACCCGTCGCGCTACGTGGTGTTGAACAGCGGGTTCACCTTCCGCGAGTACGACTACCTCAACAACGCCCGCCAGACGCCCAAGCTTCCGGACTGGGCGGTGATCGACGTCTCGCAGGCACCTGGCCCGCGGTTCCCGGGCAAGATTGTGGACGGCGGCTTCTTCGGTGAACGCTGGGAATGGAAGTGACGGCACGTGGGGGGGCGCGCCGGGCGGGTCCGCGACTTCCCGCCCTTGGAGCCCGTCCCGTGCGCAGCGGCCGCTGCTGGAAGCGCGCCGGCGAGGGCGGGCGCGGGAATTGGGGTTCCAACCGCGGCGTCGGTTCCATACGATGCGTACGTCATGCAACGCACGAGTGACCTTCGGGTCGTCACCATTCGTCCCTTGCTCTCGCCGCGGGAGCTGAAGGAGGCGCTGCCCCAGCGGGAGACGGCCGCTTCCACGGTGGTTCGCGGGCGCGAGACGGTGCAGCGCATCCTGCGCCGGGAGGACCCGCGCCTGCTGGTCGTGGTGGGCCCGTGCTCCATCCACGACCCCAACGCGGCCATGGAATACGCCCGTCGGCTGGCCCGGCTGGCCCCCGAGGTGGCAGACCAGTTCTTCCTGGTGATGCGGGTGTACTTCGAGAAGCCCCGGACGACGATTGGGTGGAAGGGCCTGATCAACGATCCCTGCCTGGACGGCACGTATGACGTGGACACCGGCCTGCGCATCGCGCGGCGCCTGCTGCTGGCGGTGAACGAGATCGGGATGCCCGCCGCCACCGAGTTCCTCGACCCCATCGTGCCGCAGTACATCGCGGACCTGGTGAGCTGGGCGGCGATCGGCGCGCGGACCACCGAGAGCCAGACGCACCGCGAGATGGCCTCGGGCCTTTCCATGCCCGTGGGCTTCAAGAACGGCACCGATGGCTCCCTCCAGACGGCGATGGACGCGATGGTCTCGGCGAAGCACTCGCACCATTTCCTGGGCATGGACGAGCACGGCGCGATCTCGGTGGTCCAGACCACGGGCAACGAGGACGCGCATGTCGTGCTCCGCGGGGGCCGCAACCGGACGAACTACGACGCCGCATCGATCGCCGAGGCGGCCGGGCAGCTCCGGAAAGCCAACCTGCCGCCGGTGGTCATGGTGGATTGCAGCCATGCGAACTCCCTGAAGCAGCACGCCCGGCAGGAGGACGTGTGGTGGAGCATCGTGGACCAACGGTTGGCGGGGGACGACGCCATCATGGGGGTCATGCTGGAGAGCCACCTCCACGAGGGCAGCCAGCCGCTCAAGAACCCCAAGGCGCTCCAGTATGGCGTGAGCATCACCGACGCCTGCCTCCACTGGGAGGCCACCGAGCGAATGCTTCGCGAGGGCGCCGAGCGCCTGCGCAAGGCCGAGGCCGTTGGCGTCGCCCGTTCCTAGCCTTCCCAACCCGGCCCCGCCGTGGACCTCGACCAGATCGACTGGCACAAGACGGGGTTGCTGGTGGCGGTGATCGCGACGGGCATCGTGGGCCTGTGGCTCCTGTGGCGCATCATGCGCCTGCTGCTGCGCGTCGTGGTGTTCCTGGCCGTGGTGGTTGTTGTTGCCGCCCTCGTCACCTGGTGGGTGCGACACCACTGAGCCGCCTTCGACCGAGGCGGCAGGGGACGGGGTGTCGCTCGGCGGGCGTGCGGGCGTGCGGCGCGGCCCTTTCAGAACCGGCGTGACACGCGGGAATCTTGGGCGGGAGAGTGCCGCACATGGGCGTCGAAGGGCAGTCGGTGGGCATGGGCGGGCCGCTGGACGACCTGGCCAACATGGCGGCGCAGGTGGCGCAGGTGGCGGCGACGGCGGTGGTCTTGATGGACGGCGCGGGCCTGAGGGTGGAGGGCCAGAGCGGGCTTCGGCTGGACGAGGCGACGTTGGTGGAGGAGCTGGCGCGGCGGGCGCTGGCCGAGGGGGGCACCATCGAGGTGCGGGAGACGTCGGAGCTGCAAGGGGCGTCGTTTCGCTGGGCGTTGTCCACGCCGGTGGACCTGCCTTCGGGCGGCCGGGCGGGGGTGTTGCTGGTGCTGGACCGGATCCCGCGTCGGCCGACGGTGCGGCAACGGGCGGCGTTGCAGACGGTGGCGCACGAGGTGGTGCTGCACCTGGAGCTGAGGCGTCATGCGACGTCGCTGGCGGACACGCACGCGCGGCATCGGCAGGCGGAGCAGTTGCTGCAGGAGAGCGAGGTGTTCTTCGAGGCGTTGGTGGAGAGCCTGCCGCAGAAGATCTTCCGGAAGGACCTCAACGGGAGGTTCACGTTCGTGAACGAGCGGTTTTGCCGGGCGGTGCAAAAGCGCCGCGAGGAGGTGCTGGGGCAGACGGACTTCGAGTTGTTCCGGCGCGACCTGGCGTTGAAGTACCAGGCGGACGACCGGCGGGTGCTGGAGACGGGGATGGCGTTGGAGGCGACGGAGGAGCACCTGTCGGCGGATGGCGAGCGCCAGTTCGTGCACGTGGTGAAGACGCCGTTGCTGGACCGCAACGGGGCGTGCATCGGGATCCAGGGGATTTTTTGGGACGTCACGGCGGAGCGGCGGGCGCAGGAGGACCTGGCGCACGAGCGGGACCTGTTGCAGGCGTTGCTCGAGCACGCGCCGGACTCCATCTACTTCAAGGACGCGGAAAGCCGGATCGTGCGGGCGAGCCGGGCGTTTGCGCGGAAGGCCGGCGAGGAGGACCCGCAACGGCTGGTGGGCAAGACGGACGCCGACGTGTTCGCAGGGGAGCACGCGGAACGGGCGTTGGAGGACGAGCGCCGGGTGATGGCGACGGGGCAGGGGATCTACGAGAAGACGGAACGCGAGGTCTGGCCGGACGGGCGGGTGACGTGGGTGCTGACCAG
>JBJSZF010000368.1:0-1192 GCA_046090125.1 Verrucomicrobiota bacterium | reverse complement strand
ATGCCCCCGTGCCGGATGGCGCCGCCCCATGACGCGGCAATGCACGAGGTGGCCCCAGCATTTCCTGGGAGCGGGTGCCCCGTTGCCCCAAAAATGGCAGTTGGGCAGGCCGCGTGCCCTCACGCGGCGATGGCGATGCCGCATGCCCGGTGCGCCGGGTCAGGGGACCCGGCCTACCGCCGCGTCGAGCCCACCACGACCTCACTCGGAGGGTGAGCCCTCGGGTTCCTGCCCGTGAGCCCATCCTCCCGGATGGGAGGGCCCTTTCCTCGTTTTGAAATCCACTTCGACTGCCGTTTCTAGGGTGAATCCATCTCAAGCCAAGGCGTTCGCTTGTTTCGTGGCGCACCGCAACGGCCCATGGCGCGCATGGTCCTCAGCGTTGCAGGGGTCACACGCTCGTCGCGTGTCTCGTGATGGCGAAGGGTGGACCGGCACGCCCCTCCCAGGAGCGCATTGCACCCGACGGATGCGGCGTCACCCCATCTGCCGGCGGTTGCCCTGCGGGCTTCCCTACTTCGCCTCGTCCATCGTGATGGTGCCTCCGGCGGGGACGTCCAGGAGCTTGGATTGGGTGATGGCGGTGGGCGCGGAGTCCACGTTGTTGATCTGGTAGGTCTCGCCCACGACGGGCGTGGGGAACTTGCTGCCCTGGAAGAACGGGGCGAGGTCGGCCTCGGTGGGGGTTTCATTGCCGCCCTTCTTGTTTTCGGCGGCCCACTGCGTCTTGACGGAGTCGATGGTGCGCAGGTTGACGCGGATGGCTTGGAGCCGGGCCCGTTCGAGCGCGCGCTTGACGTTGGGGATCGCGATCATGGCCAAGAGGCCGATGATGAGGACCACGATCATGATCTCGACAAGGGTGAACGCGGAGGAACGCCCGGCGAGACGGGCGGCACGGAGGCGGGACGACAGGTTCATGGCTTCAAAACGCTAATGCGGCAACGCGACGCCCATGGGGAACCCCGCGCGGCCGGAATGGTTGCGCACGACGCTACCAGCGGACCACGGCGGGGGGAAGCGGCGGGAACGGGAAGTTGCGGGGAGCGGGGAGCGGGGAGCGGGGAGCGGGGAGCGGGGAGCGGGGAGCGGGGAGCGGGGAGCGGGGAGCGAGGGGCGAGGGGCGTTTGTGGCAGGGTGTTCGGAGTTGGAATGGACTGGGGATCGGATTGTTCGGGGCACGGGGGGCACC
>JBJSZF010000367.1:0-8549 GCA_046090125.1 Verrucomicrobiota bacterium | reverse complement strand
CTCCGCAACCACTTCCCGTTGGTGCCCCACGGCCTGGCCTTGTCGATCGGCAGCGCCGAGGGCGTGGATGCGGGGTACCTCCGTGAGTTTCGGCGCGTGGTGGAGGCGGTTCGCCCGCCGTGGTGCAGCGACCACATCGCGTTCACCCGCGCCGGTGGCATCGACATCGGCCACCTCACGCCCCTCCCGAAGACCGAGGCGTCGCTTCGGGTGATTCGCGACAACCTTCGCCGGGTCCAGGACGTGATCGATGCGCCCATCATCCTCGAGAACATCACGGAATGCATCCGCTACCCGGAGGACGAGTACACGGACGCGGAGTTCCTCGCGCGAGTCTGCGACCAATGCGAGGTCGGGCTCCTGCTCGACGTCACCAACCTGTACATCAACTCGGTCAACCATCGGTTCGACGCCCTGGAGGTGGTGCGACGGCTGCCGCGGGAGCGCATCGTGCAGCTCCACTTCGTCGGGGGACGGATGGAGGGCGGGCGTTGGGTGGATTCCCACGACTCGGCAACGCAGGATGAGATTTGGCAACTGCTGGCCGCAGTGCTGGCGGAGGTGCCGGTCCGTGGCGTGATCCTGGAACGGGACGAGCGCATCCCCCCCCTCGCGGAGCTGGTTCCCGAGATCCACCGCGCCCGGGACCTGTTCCAGAAGGGATGCCCGGCATGAGCGCCGCAGACGGCGACCGGCTCCGCGCGCAGCAGGCCGCCTTGGCGCGTGCCTTGACCCGGCCCGAAGCCGCGACGGATGCCGCGATGGAGCCCCTCCTCAACGGGCTGGATCGCGACGAGATCGCCCGGGCTGCGGAGACGTTGGTACGGAAGCGGTTGTCGCAGACGCAATCGGCGCTGCCCGGGACCGCGCGGTTGCTGGGCGGCGAGTTCCGGCCCGAGTTTCGGGTGTTTGCGGCACGGCATCCCTACGGAGGGCCTGGGGCCATCTGGCAGGACGCCATCCGGTTCTGCGACTGGCTTCTGAGGCGTCGCAACCAGCCGGCATGGATGCGCGACGTGTTGCGCTGGGAGCGGGCGCGGTGCGTTTGGGAGTCGCGCCCGTTCTGCTTCCTGGTGCTGCGACTGCGTCACGGCGTCGCGGCTTGCTCCGCGGGCATGGGCGTCGCCTCAACCTCTGCCGCCCCACCCCGCCGCATGGATTGGGTCTGGGCGTGGCGGGTGGGCGGCCGGGGCCAAATCTACACGTTCCCGGGAACGCAGGCCTGCCTGCTCTGGGCATGGTCTCGGCTCGGTTTGCTGCTGCGGCGGGAGCGGTGAGGGGCCGTTGCAAGGCCGTCGGCGTCCATCGTGGTGGCGGCCCCGTCGGGATGGCAGGGCAGGGTGCGGCCGCGATCGTGGAAGGCACGTCGGGTGGCGGCGCACTGGAACCCGTGATTGTGAAAACGCGGCAACCGGGCAACGCTGGGGCCAAGAAATGAAACCCTTGTCCCTCGCCGTGCTCGTGCGGCGTTTCCTTTTGTGCGCGCTGGCCCTGGGCGCGGCGCTCTCCGCGTCCGCCCAGGCCACCCGGAAGTCCTCCCCGCTCGAAATTCGGGTGGGCACCAACCTTCACCTCGTGCTGCCCAAGTCCGCCCTCGGGCGCGAGTACCTTTTGTCCGCGTCCCTGATCCCCCAGGAGAACTCGCCCACCAGCACCGGTCTCGCGGGCAAGATCGTGCGCTTCGAGGCCTTCCATGACGGCGTGGACCTGTACGAGTCCACGAAGGGGCTCGTGGTGACGGAGGACCTTCCCGCGCGCCGGTTGCTGGCGACCTTCCCGGTCGTGGAACGTGGCGCGGACACGTTGACCATCGACTTCAACAAGGGGATGCGGCGCGTGTTCACGGACATCTGGTACGGGGCGGGCAACCGCGACCGCGTGCTCGAGGTGCCCCAGGCCCGCGTGTTTGCGGCGCAGGTCCAGGACAACATCCTCTCCATCCGCCAAAGCGTGCAGGCCCGCGACCTCGGCATGGTCGCCAACGTCGAGGAACGCTACGAGGTCCGGTATTTCCTGACCCCCTACGACGAGCCCCGGAGCCCCGGCCGCGAGCAGTCCCCCGTGGACACCCGCTATGCCCGATTCTTCGAGACGTCGCCCGTCATCGAGACCAACACCGGCCGCGCCCGCGCCCGCATGGCCCGCTTCGACCTCTCCAAGCCCGTCGTCTTCCACTACAGCGCCAACACGCCGTCCAACTACGTCGCCGCCGTCCGCGATGGCATCCTCTACTGGAACCGCGCCTTTGCGACGAACGTCGTGCGCGCCGAGAAGGCCCCCGAGGGCGTCACCGCGCCGGACCCGCGCTACAATATCGTCCAGTGGGTCCCGTGGGACCAGGCGGGGTCGGCCTACGCGGACCTTCTGGTGGACCCGCGCACGGGCGAGTCGCACCACGGGCAGGCCTACATGACAAGCGTGTTCGCCATCAGCGGCAAGGCCCGGGCGCGGGCCGCCCTGCGGGCCATGCGGGAGCTGATCGAGGCCAAGAAGGATGGCAAAGGCGGCGACGGCAAGCTGGGCTGGCCCGGCATGGGCATCCCGATGCTGGAGTCCGCAGTGGCCTGCCAGATCAACCCCATCGCGTTTGCGCAGCAATACGCGCAGGGGCTCGAGGAGCTGCTGGCCAACGACGGCCTCACTGACGACGCCGTGCTGCGCGCGTCCCAGGACTACGTGCGCGAGGTGGTCGCCCATGAGGTGGGCCACGTCCTGGGCCTGCGTCACAACTTCGGCGGCAGCCTCGCCGCCACCATGACGCCCAAGGACCTCGACCAATGGTTCCAGGCGTATGTCACCGGCAAGGGCCTGGACGCCTGGACGAACCGCCTCACCAGCTCGTCCATGATGGAGTACAGCGCGTTCAAGGCCGGCGTGTACATCGGCTGGATCATGCGCGCCACCTCGCGAGTCCTGCCCCATGACAAGGCCGCCATCCAATGGGGCTACTTCGACAGCAAGGAGGCCCGCGAGCAAAAGCTCCTCTTCGCCACCGACCAGGACGCCGGCCGCTATGGCGACGTCCGCACCTTCGACTACGGCGCACGCCCGATCGTCGCCGCCTACAACGAGGCCTCCTCCCTCGTGCGCAACCTCCCGCATGCCCTCATCGAGCGCTTCATCGCCGCCCGCGCGCCCCGCGACCCCCGGGACGCCATCCCCGTCGAGAGCCTCAACCTCTCCGTCACCGCCACCGCCACCCAGTTGGCCGCCCACTTGGCCGACGCATGGCAATGGTTCCAGGCCAACGCCCGCTCGCTTGCCGTCGAGAACCAGTTCGACTTCATCGGCGAGCTCAATGAGCGCGAGCGCCGCGCCGCCCACCTCAAGGTGCTCCAGGAGGACATGGACAAGCTCGGCGGCCTCGACCGCGTCCTGTTCTCCGTCCTGCCCGCGCCGTTGCAGCTCGAGCTGAAGAAGGAGCCCGAGGGCGTCGATGCCGCGCCCAAGCTCGACTCAGCCGGGCTTGTCACGCGCCTCGAGAAGCTCCTCGCGTCCCCCGCCTACACGAACTTCGTGGGCCTCGACGAGAAGCGCTACAGCTTCACCGACGCCGAGAAGAAGGTGATTGTCGAGCGTGGCCGCCGTTTCTTTCGCGAGCTGGATTAGGCCGTCCTTCGACAGGTCCTCGCCCGGCTCGAGAACGCGCCGCGCGACCTCGCCCGCGAGGCCACCGACGTCCTGCCCGACGACGACCTCGTCGCGCAGTTCGAGCGCCGCATCATAGAGCTGGCCAAGCACGTCGTGCTGGCCAAGGAGGATTCCAAGCGCATCCGCGGCAAGATCGACCGCGCCTACGTCGAGGTCGCCGACTTCAAGTACGAGCAGGAGACGCGCCTCGCCGCCGCCAAGGCCCTCAATGACAAGACGGGCTCGTATCGAGCCTGGGCCACCGAGGCCAAGGGCGACCTCAACAAGGCGCTCAAGGACGACGTGGACGCCGCCCTGAACATCGTGAACCTGAAGGAATTCAGGGATTCGCAGCTCACCCGGCCCCTGCGCGAGTGGTACCTGCGCCAGCAAGACCTGCTGGGATTGCTGCCGCCCCGCCCGCCCGGCGGCCCCGGGCGGTGATCCCGGCGCGTCCGCACCGTCTCAACACAAGGCCGGGTGCCGTCACCCGGCCTTGTTCGTCCCCACATCGCCCCGCTCCAATGGCCGCCCGCCCCCCGCTCCCCGATCCTCGCCCCCCGCGTCCCGCGTCCCGCGTCCCGCTTCCCGCTCACCTGCCCCCTCGCGTCCCGCCCCCACTTCGGGCTCCCCCCGGGGCGGCGACGTCCGTAGGATGTGCCCATGGCCAACACGCGCGCAGGACGGGCTGGAGCGGGCCCGTTGATGGTCCTTGGAATCGTGGCGGGCATTGGGTTCATCGCCCTGCTTGCCTGGTTCTGGCACGGGACGGGCGGCGACAATGAGCAACGCTACGCCGCGTTGATGAACTCGGGGGCGACCTTCCTGTCGCAGGGCGACGCCATGCGGGCCGTCGAGACGTTCCAACAGGCGCGCGCGATGAACCCGGCGAACCCGGACGTCCACGTCAACCTGGCCAATGCCTACCTGCGCGCGAACCAACCCGCCCAGGCCGCCCTCCACGCGGGCGAGGCCGCCCACCTTGAGCAAGGGTCCGGGGCCGGCCCGTACCTCCTCGGGTGCGCCCTGCTTCGCCAAAACCAGTACAGCAACGCGGTGCAATCCCTCCAGGTCGCCAAGGACCTCGACCGCACCATGAACGCCGTCAGCTTCCAGCTCGGCCGCGCCTACGCCGGCTGGGGACGCTTCCAGGACGCCGCCGACCAGTTCGCCGAGGTCATCCAGTTCGACACCAACCATCCGTCGGCCCACTACCAGCTCTCGCAGATGCTCACGCGCCTGGGCCAACGCGAGCGCGCCGCCGAGGCGCTCGAAGGGCACCGCAAGGCCACCGCCGGACGCACCCTCGCCGCCGACGACCCCTCCGTGTACGAGCGCTGCGACTACACCCAGCCCCGCGTCCCCGCCTCCCTCGAGCAACCCGAACCCTCCGGCGTACGCGTCCGCTTCGCCGACCAGACCACGACCGCCCTCGGCACCCACGCGGCGCGGATGTCCGGGCCGGTCGCCACCCTCGACGTCAATCGCCGCGGGTGGAACGACCTCGTCGTCCTCGACGGCGCGGGCATCCGCATCCTCTGGAACTCCAACGCCGTCTTTTCCACGCGGGCCGATCCCCTGCCCCTCCCCACCACCGGCACGGTCCGCACCCTGTTGCCCGCCGACATCAATAACGACCGCTACACCGACCTGGTCGTCGTGGGCGACAACGGGGCCGCCGTCGTCCGGCTCGCCACCAACGGCGTCATGTCGGACGCCACCCGCATCTCCAACCTCGGTTCCATCCCGGGCGCGGCCGGGGCGTTCATCGACTTTGAGTTCACGGGCAAGCTCGGCCTCGCCCTCCTGCCCAAGGGCGGCCCCGCGCGCCTGTTCCGGGGCTTTGGCAACCTGGCCTTCCGCGACGCCACCGCCACCTCCGGCATCCCCGCCAACCTCGTCGCCACCGCCGTGGCCGTGGACGACTGGAACAACGACGACCTCCCGGACCTGTTCTTCACGCGGCCCGGGCTGCCGCCCCTGGTCGTGTTCAACCAACGTGGCGGGCCGCTCACCGCCTCCAACCAGCCCGCCGGATGGCCAGCCGGCATCGCCCTCGCCACCGGCGACGTCAACAACGACCTCCGCACCGACGTCGCCATCCTCGACGTCAAGTCCGTGGACCTGTTCCTCGGCGGCATGCGCGAGCCCCGTCGCATCGCGGCCCGCAACCATCGCCTCCGCCAACTGCGATTCCTCGACTTCGACAACGACGGATGGCCCGACCTCCTCGGCTGGGGCGACGAGGGCCTCCGCCTGTGGCGCAACCGCGGCCGCCTCGGCTTCGACGACGTCACGTCCAGCCTTGGCCTCGCCGGCCTGCCCGGCGTCGATCATGTCCTCTCCAACGACTTCGACCGCGACGGCGACCCGGACCTGCTCCTGTCGTTGTCCGGCGGCGGGCTCCGGTTCCTGCGCAACGACGGCGGCAACGCCAACCAGTCCATCAAGGCGCGCCTGCTGGGCAACCGTTCCAACGCCGGCGGGCTCGGCGCGCGCATCGAGGTCCGCGCCGGCTCGTGGCGCACGCTCCGAACCGTCCAGCCCGGCCCCGTCGAGATCGGCGTCGGCAAGCACGCCCGACTCGACTCCGTGACCGTCCGTTGGTTCGACACCCAGCTCCCGTCCGTGGACATCCCCGTGGAGCCGCAGGTGACCCTCGAACTCATCGAGCTCACCGTCCCGTCCGGGTCGTGCCCCTACCTCTATGCGTGGGACGGCGAACGCTTCGCCTTCGTCACGGACCTGCTTGGAGCGGCGCCCGTGGGGCTTCCCGTTGCCAAGGGCCGATTCATCGAGGCGGACCCGGAGGAGTTCGTGCGGGTGGGAACGGACGCCACATTCCCACGGCGCAACGGACGACGCGTCCTCCAGGTCACCGAGGAGCTCCGGGAAATCCTCTACCTCGACGCCGTGCGCCTCGTCGCCGTGGATCATCCGGCCGGCATCGAGGTGCATCCCACCAGCAAGCTGGTCCCCGGGCGGCCGTTCCCGCCGCATGGCATCGTGGGCGTGCACCGTCCCCTTCCCCTGCTCCGGGCCACCCGCCTCGCCGGTGACGACGTGACGGCGGCGCTCCAGCTCGCCGATGGCATCCGCGTGTCGCCGCCCGGGCCGCCCGACGAAGGCTATCGCGGCATGGCGGGTCGCCATGGCGTGGTGCTGGACTTCGGGCCGTTGCCCGTGGACGAGCCGCTCTCCCTCGTGATGGAGGGCTGGCTGCGTTTCGGGGGCGGAATGGCCAACATCGCGGCGTCCCAGCGCGAGGACTTCGGGTTCCCCTTCCCCGTCCTGGAAGCCGAGCAACCCGACGGGTCGTGGCGCAAGGTGCCCGTGACCGTGGGTGCCCCGGCCGGCAAGACGAAGTCCATCGTCGTCCCGCTCGACGGCCACGTCGTGGCCGGGATGCGACGGCTCCGGCTCACGCAGGAGTTCGAGATTCACTGGGACCGCATCGCCCTGATGCGCCCCGCCCCGGCCGCAGCCATTGCACGCCATGAACTGCAGCCCGTCGTCGCGGACCTGCACGCGCGTGGCTACAGCGAGTTCGCGTACCTTCCCTGGACGACGCCCTTGACGCCGGTGTACGACCGTCTCCTCGCGCGCCCCAACTGGAGGTTCACCCCTTCGGGTTGGGTCACGCGCCCCGGCGACGTCCGGGAACTGCTGGCGCAACGGGACCAAGGGCTCGCCCTACTCGCCGGCGGCGACGAGCTCACCCTCGCCTTCGACGACTCCGCCCTGCCCCCGACGGCACCCGGGCGGCAACGGACCTTCTTCCTCTGGACCGTGGGCTGGGACAAGGACGCCGACTACCACGTGGCCCGAGGCAACACGGTCGAGCCGTTGCCGTGGTCGGGCATGGACGACCAGCGGCACGGCGTCGAAGCCCGGCCGTCATTTCCCTCGGACGCCCTGCATGAACGCTTCAACACGCGCTGGATCGGACCGCGCACCGTCGCCCGCCGCCCGGCGGTGAACCCGTGAACACCCCTGCCTTGCCATCGTCCCCGTCGTCCGACGCGCCCGCCGCACCCTCCCTTCTCGGAGGCGAGCGCATCACCCTCGACATCCATGACCTGGCCTTCGGCGGCGAGGGCGTGGGGCGTCACGGCGACTTGGTCGTGTTCGTCCCCTACACCTGCCCGGGCGAACGGGTGGAGGCCAAGGTGGTGTCGGTGCAGAAGCGGTTCGCACGGGCCGTCCTGGCGCGCGTCGTGCGGCCGGCGCCGGAACGGGTCGAGCCGCCGTGCACGTACTTTGGCGAATGCGGCGGATGCCAGTACCAGCACCTCGCCTACGACGCGCAGGTGCGTTGGAAGCACAAGCAAGTCGCCGACCTGTTCGAGCGCATCGGCGGCTTCGAGGGCCCCGTGGTGCGGCCCGTAATCCCCTGCCCCGCCCCGTATCACTACCGCAACCGCATCCTGGTGCGCAGCCAGTGGAACCGCCCGGCGCGCAAGCTCGACCTCGGCTACATGCGCGACGACTGCGGGCTCGTCTGCGACATCGAGCGGTGCGAGATCGCCGAGCCGGCGCTCAACGAGGCGCTGCGTGAGTGGCGCAGGAACCCGCCTCCCAAGGGCGGCCTCAAGACCACCCTGCGCATCCCCGCCGAGGGCTGGGATGTTCCCGAGCATTCGTTCTTCCAGAACAACTTCCACGCCCTGCCCGCGCTGCTGGACGCCACGCGCGCATTCCTGGCAGACGCCGGTTCCCGCCACCTCGTGGACGCCTATTGCGGCGTCGGCTTCTTCGGCATCGAGCTGGCAAGCGCCGTCGAGTCCGTCGTGGGCATCGAACTGGACGCGCCCGCGATCCGTGCCGCGCGGCGCAACGCCCAGTCGCGAGGCGCGCTCAACGCCGAGTTCGTCGCCGGCGACACGGAACGGCTGCTGCCCGGCGTCCTGCGGCGGCTC
>JBJSZF010000366.1:0-2557 GCA_046090125.1 Verrucomicrobiota bacterium | reverse complement strand
CGGCCATGCGCTCCCGCAGATAACCGCTATCGTGGTTTGTGAGAAATGTCCATACCTTTGGCAAAACCCATGCCTTAGAATGGTAACGTACTGCTCGCAATGTAGGAGGAGGCGTCGCATGCGCACGAGTCGCCGCGGGCGATGACGTTGCCATTGCTGGTGCTGGCGGTGCCCAGCGTTGCGGTGGCCTGGTTCCCGCTTGGCGAACACATCGCGTCGGCGTTTGGAGGGCACGGACATGGCGGTGGCCACGGCGTGGAGGCTGCGGGCAGCGCGGTGGGCTTGATGCCGCTGCTGGGCAAGGTGTTTGGCGGCATCGACGCGGCGATCCTTGGGCCGTTCAACCACAACGCGATGGCGGCGACGTTTGGCCTGTTCGCGGCGCTGCTGGGCGGGAGCCTTGCGTGGGCATGCTACGGGAAGGGTGGCAAGGACCCCTTGCCGGGTGCGTTGGGCGGGTGGGCACGCCTGATGCGGCGGAAGTTCTACTTTGACGAGATTTATTCGGGCCTTGTGGTGCCGCTGCACGACGTGGTGGCGGCGGCGTTTTCCATGGCGGACCGATGGCTGTTGAACGGGCTGGCGGTGCGTGGGTTGCA
The DNA here is from genome assembly GCA_046090125.1 of Verrucomicrobiota bacterium. Taxonomy (GTDB): domain Bacteria; phylum Verrucomicrobiota; class Verrucomicrobiia; order Limisphaerales; family UBA9464; genus UBA6176. Next base: position 1,958 of record JBJSZF010000366.1, on the reverse strand, counting down.
CGGGACGTTTGAGCTGGCTGGGCGCGCGTTGCGCCTGGTCCAGAGCGGCAACCTCCAGACCTATTCGTTCCTGTTTGCGGCGGGCCTTGCGGTCGTCGCGTGGTTTTTCCTGCGCTGAGCTATGAACCTGACGACCTCGCTTGTGTTGGCGCCGTTTGTGGCCGCGTTCCTCGTGTTGCTCGTGCCGGGCAACTATCGGGTCGTGACGCGCGCGCTCGCCTTGTTGGGCGGCCTGGCGGCCCTGGTGCTGGGGGTGGCGGTGTTCGTGAAGTTCGATCCTGCCGGCCCGCAGTACCAGATGGAGACGTTGATCCCGTGGGTGTCCTCATCCGCGTTCCGGCTGGCCTTGCACCTGGGAGTGGACGGCGTGGGGGCGGCGATGCTCCTGGTGACGGCGCTGGTGGGCTTCTCGACGATCGCGGTCTCGTGGAACATCGAGAAGCAATCCAAGCTCTTCTACATCTTGCTGCTGGCCATGCTGGGAGGGGCATTGGGCGCGTTCGCGTCGCTGGACCTGTTCTTCTTCTACTTCTTCAACGAGATCGCGCTGGTGCCGACGTTCATCATGATCGGCGTCTGGGGAACGGGGGAAGACAAGGACTATGCGGCCTTCAAGATCACGTTGTACCTGACGGCGGGCGCGTTGGTGGCGCTGGCGGGCTTGATTGGGTTGTACACGCTGTCGGGCGCGTCGTCGCTGGACCTGGTCGAGTTGCAGAAGCAGGTGGCGAAGACGCCGTTGTCGCCGTCGGTGCAGGCGTTCCTGTTCCCATGCCTGCTGTTCGGATTTGGCACGTTGGTGGGGTTGTGGCCGTTCCATTCGTGGGCTCCGCAGGGCTACGGGTGCGCGCCGTCGGCGACGGCCATGATGCACGCGGGCATCCTGAAGAAGGCGGGGTTGTTTGCGTTGCTGCGGGTGGCGTTGCCCCTGATGCCGGAGGGCGTGGAGCGATGGATGCCCGTGCTGGCCGTCCTGTGCGTGGGCAACCTCCTGTGGTGCGGCTTCACGGCGATGCGGCAGCGGGACCTCAACCTGCTCGTGGGGAATTCCAGCCTCGCCCACATGGGGTTCGCGTTCCTGGGAATCGCGTCGGTCAACGTCGTGGGCCTGACCGGGACGGTCTTGGTGATGGTGTCGCACGCCTTGCTGGCGGCGCTGAGCTTCGCGCTGACGGGTTGGCTCCGGCATCACGTGGGGACGCTGGACATGGACAAGATGGGCGGGTTGCTGCGGCGGATGCCGTTCATCGGGACGGTGTTGGTGATGTGCTTCATGGCGGGGTGCGGCCTGCCTGGGTTTGGGAACTTCGCGGGCGAGGCGACGGTGATGTTTGGCGCGTGGAAGTCGGCTCCGTGGATCGTGGTGGCGGCAGCGTGGGGTGGGTTGCTGATTGGCGGCGTGTACATGCTGCGCTCGATTCGGACGGTGCTGCATGGGGCGTTGCCGGAGGAATGGAACGGGGTGCCGGACGCGACGTGCGCGTGGCGGCGCCTGCCGTTTGCCTTGCTGGCGGGCGGGTTGCTGTTCCTCGGGGTGTTTCCCTCGACGGTGACGCGCCGGGTGCAACCCGCGTTGGCGAAGGTGGTGGAGCAGGCCCGGCCCAAGGCGGCGAAGGCCGCCGTGGTGACGCCGGATGGGAACGTCGCTGGGTCGTTGGCCACGACGGTGACGGGCCGTTGAGCTGAGGGACCCGCAATCGAAAGATTCATCGGATGAACGCATCGTTGATCATCGTCGAGATCCTGGTGGCCCTGCTGGGGTTGGGGGTTTTGCTGGCCGACCTGTGGCTGCCGCCGGAGCGGCGGCGGATGCTGGGTTGGGTTGCGGCGGCCGGGGTGGCCGTCGTGTTCTTCGTGGGGATGAAGGACGCGGCCGAGGTGGCCTACGCGTTTGGAGCGCCTGGGTCGAAGACGGGCATGTACGTGCTGGATGGGTTGGCGGTGTTCTTCAAGCAGTT
>JBJSZF010000365.1:0-12644 GCA_046090125.1 Verrucomicrobiota bacterium | reverse complement strand
CGCGCCATCTCCTGGGCGACCTCGTCGAGCTGCATGTCGTCGAGCAGGCCCCGCTCGCGAATCAGGGACAGCAGGGGATCGGATGCGACTTCGGGCATGAGGGTGCGGGGGTTGGCGGGTTGGATGGGGCTTAACGTCTTGGAATGCGAGGCGGCTACTTGCGCCGTGCCTGCGCCTCGGCGCGCGCCTGCTTCAATTCCTGGAGCTTTTGGTGGATCGTCGTGGGGTCCTGCGCCTTGGTCACGACCTCCTCCTCGGCGATGAGACCCTGGCCCCACTTGTCCAAGAGGAACGAGTCCAGCGTCACCATGCCGTACTTGGACCCGGTCTGGATGTCCGACTGGATGCGGAAGGTCTTGTTGTCGCGGATCAAGGCACCAATGGAGGGCGTGTTGACCATGACCTCGAAGACGGCGACGCGGCCGGGCTTGTCCACGCGCGGCAGGAGGAGCTGCGAGATGACGGCCTGGAGCACGGTGGAAAGCTGGATGCGGATTTGCTCCTGCTGGTTCTGGGGGAACGCGTTGACGATGCGGTCGATGGTCTTGGCGGCACCGGTGGTGTGCAGGGTGCCGAAGACCAAGTGGCCCGTCTCGGCGGCCGTGATGGCGGCCTCCATGGTCTCCAGGTCGCGCAGCTCGCCCACGAGGATGACGTCGGGGTCTTGTCGCAGCGCGCGGCGCAGCGCCTCGGCGAAGTTCGGGACGTCCACGTTGACCTCCCGTTGCGTCACCACCGCCTTCTTGTGCTTGTGGTAGTACTCGATGGGGTCCTCGATGGTGATGATGTGGGCGTGGTTGCTCTCCTCGTTGATGATGTTGAGCAAGGACGCCAGCGTCGTGGTCTTGCCGGAGCCCGTGGGGCCCGTGACGAGGATGAGGCCGCGGGGGCGGTACAGGAGTTCCCGGACGGTCGGCGGAATGCCGATCTGCTCCATGGTGAGGAGCTTGGACGGGATCTGCCGCATGACGATGGCGAAGTTCCCCTTCTCCTTGAAGGCGGACACTCGGAAGCGGGAGGCCTCGCCGAATGCGAGGGCGAAGTCCGCGCCGCCCTTCTCGCGGATTTGCTGGATGTGATCCTCGGAGGTGATGGAGCGCATGAGCTCCTCGGTGTCCTCCGGCCTCAGGGGCGGCCCGTCCACGCGCTGAAGGACGCCGTGGATGCGGATCACCGGGGGGATTCCCGAGCGGATGTGCAGGTCGGCGCCCCCTTCGGACACCATCAACTGCAACAGGTCGGACATCTGGTAGGACATGGCTTGAAAATGCGGTCTCGGACGATGCGGGGGGTTCTGGGGTGACGGGGAAGCAAATCCCTTGCCGGATCAATGATCCACGACGGTGGCGCGGACGACCTCGTCCACCGTGGTCAGGCCGGCCAGGACCTTGCGGGTGCCGTCCTCGCGCAGGGTGCGCATGCCCATCTCCCGCGCCTTGATGCGCAGGACGTTGGACGGGATCTTGTCGAAGATGAGCTTCCGGCCCTGGTCGTTGATGATGAAGATCTCGAAGATGCCGAAGCGCCCCTTGCAGCCGGTCTTGTTGCAGGTGGGGCAGCCCTTGCCCTTCTTGGGGGTCGCCGTCGCCAGCATTTCCGGGGTGATGTTGAGCGAGCGGCACTCGGCCTCGTCGAGGACGGCTGGCGCGCCGCAGTTCTTGCACACGCGGCGGACCAACCGTTGGGCCATCAAGCAACGCGTGGCCGAGGCGACCAGGAAGGGCTTGATGCCGATGTCGATCAAGCGCGCGACGGCGCCGGGCGCGTCGTTGGTATGCAGCGTGGAGAAGACCAAGTGACCCGTCAGCGACGCGTTGATCGCGATCGTCGCGGTCTCCAGGTCGCGGATTTCCCCCAGCATGATGACGTTGGGCGACTGGCGGAGCATCGAACGCAGGGCATGGGCGAAGGTGAACCCGATCACCTCGTTGACCTGCACTTGGTTGATGCCGGCCAGCATGTACTCCACGGGGTCCTCGACCGTGATGATCTTCCGGTCCGGCCGGTTGATGTAGTTGAGGCAGGAGTACAGCGTCGTGGTCTTGCCGGAGCCCGTGGGGCCGGTCACCAGCAAGATGCCATCGGGCAAGGCGATAAGGCGCTCGAAAGTTTGCTGGTCGTCCGCGAAGAACCCCAGCTCTGCCAACCCCAGGCGAAGGCCGGTCTTGTCGAGGATACGCATGACGATCGACTCGCCGTGCTGCGTGGGGACGCAGTTCACGCGCAGGTCGATGGTCTTGCCGCCCACGTTGGTCTGGATGCGCCCGTCCTGCGGGATGCGGCGCTCCGCGATGCTCATGCCCGACTGGATCTTGAGGCGCGCGACGATGGGCGGCTGCAACCGCTTGGGCGGGTCCTTCTGCTCCATCATCACGCCGTCGATGCGGTACCGGACCCGGAACCGCTTGGCCATGGGCTCCAGATGGATGTCCGACGCCCGCATCTTGAAGGCATCGACGATGATTTGGTTGACCAGCTTGATGATGGGCGCGTCCGCATCGACCGCCTCGCCATCCGCGCCCACGCTGCCCGTGAGCTGCGTCACCTCGACCTCGCCCTCGGTGATGTCCTGGATCATCTGGGCGATGCCGCCATCGTCCCGCCCGGCCCCGCCATAATACTTGGCGAGGGCGGACTCGATGTCGCCCGACGACGCCACGCGCAGCTCCACCGTCTTGCCGATGGCCACCTGCAAGCCGTCGATGGCCTCGATGTCGGACGGGTCGCTCACCGCCACGGCCACGGCGCCGTCGTTGAGCGCCACCGGCACCGCGTTGAACTTCCGAGCAACATGCCGCGGCACGGCCGCGATCACGTCGTCGCCCAGCCGCAGGTCACCCAGTTGCACGGACTCCACCCCGAAGTAGGTGGCCTTCGCAACCACCACCATCGAGGGATCCACCAAGCCCTGCTTCACCATGGTGTCCAGCACGCCCTCCCCGGCCGACTCGGCCTCGGGTCGCGTGGCGTCCACTTGGTCATGGGTCATCAGGCCCATGTCCACCATGGTGTCGATCAAGAAGTCATCTTTGGCAGCCACAACGTAAAATAGGTTCTCCGGCCTCGCCTCGCTTCAATGGGACGGGGAAGAACGGGCGTGAGTAAACGGCTCCGTTGCTCCCAAAGTCAAACGTGGACGATGGCCACCCGCGAATTCCAACCACCTGCCTTCGCGCAAGGCCCAGACCCCACGCCCATCCGGATTCGGCTCGGGACAAACGTCCACAGTCCATGGGAAGCACCGCTGGCCCAACGCGCGGGCGCCATGTTCCTCGGCAGGGTCTCGCCCACCGGCAGGCTGTGAGCCGTCGCATTACTGCATTGCCATCGGCACAAGAGACACCAAAACCTCCTCCCGACGCCCTCTCGTTGACTCAATCACTCATGCATACCCCGGATCTCTCGAAACGCATGGCAGGAAACCCTGACGCCCCGACGCCCAACGTCGGACGGCCGGGGAACCCGTCGGTCCCAGGGCGTGCCGCCTCACCCGCTCCGGCGCGGGACGGCATCCCGGTGCTGTCCGCGGCGGCCGCCATCGGCTATGCCGTGGAAACTCTGCGCGTCCTCCTCTCCAACCAACTCAACCCGGAAACCAACGCCATCCTCACCGTGCTCGAGGAACGATCCGCCCAAATCCAACGCGACCTCCCCGACGTCCTCCGCGCCGCCCGTTACCTTGCGGACGGACCGCACCACCTCCCCCCGGCGGACGGCACCCTCGCCGACGCCCTCCGTGCCGCACTGGACTCCCTGCCCCTGGCGCAGGCCCGATGCATCCACCCCAAGGCCTGGAGCCAGGGCAGGCGTCCGGTGCCCTTGCGCGTGGCCCGGGACGCCCTTCGCCCCATCCTGGACCTCGCCCTCGCCACCGGCCGACGCAGGGTCCTCGTCCAATTCCACGGCGACGCATCCATGGGGCCTTGGATGACGATATCATGGTGCCTCGGTGCTGCATCCCGGTCCCGCGACGCGACGGGAACAACGTCGCACCCGCGCGAAGCGGACGGGTTTTGTCCCCCGCTTGCGGTTCTCGCGGCAAGCCAACTGGGCTGCGCATGGCGCCCGGTTGCCACGACGGCGAGGCGTGTCCGCCTCGATCTTGCGCCGCATCCGGCCCAAGACGCGACCGCAGCCCCGGGAACGAGCCAAGGTCAGGCCGGGCCGCGCGTCCGCGCCAAGACCACAAGGCCGAGGGCCGTCAGCAAGGCATTCGCCAAGAGCAGCTCCGTTCCGAAGCGATAGCCCCCCAGCCACGCCGCCGAGTTCGACGCCACCCATCCACAGGCCAGCGGCGCCGCCGCGCACACCACGGGCAACCACGGGCCGCCCACCCGCGCCCGTGTTCCCAGACCGAGGACGAACAACCCCAGCAGGGGCCCATAGGTGTAGCTCGCCATCCCCATGACGAGGTCAATCACCGGCACCGTCCCGCCCCGGTAGGCCCGAAGGACCAGGATCACCCAGAGCAGCACCAGGGCGAACCCGACGTGAACGCGGCGACGCGTGCGATCCCGCGCCGCATCGTCGATGTCCTGGCGCTCCTCCAACCGCAGGAAGTCAAAGCAAAACGACGTCGTGAGCGTCGTTAGCACGGAGTCGGCGCTGTTGAACGTAGCCGCCGTCAAGCCGACCACGAAGACCACGGCAGCCAGGGTGCCCAAGTGATGCAACGCCAGGGTTGGAAACAATTGGTCGGTCGCCCCGGGCAACGGGATGCCCCTCTCCCGGGCGTGCGTGTGCAGCAGCCAGCCCAGCAGCAGGAAGCACAGGTTCACCGGCACCTGCACCAGCGCGAACGCATACAGGTTCTTCCGTGCCTCGCCCGCGCCCGGGCACGACAGGCTCTTCTGCATGTTGTTTTGGTCCAGGCCCGTCATCACCACGGTGATCGCCGCGCCCGAAAGGAATTGCTTCCAGAAGTAGCCCGGCGACCGCCAGTCCCAGTCGAACACCCGCGTCATGTCGCTGGCCCATGCGCGCGCCATCAAGGAGCCCGGCCCCAGCCCAAGGTCCGCCGAGATCGCCACCACGGTGATCACCAACCCCAGCACCAGGAATCCGCTCTGCAACGTGTCCGTCCACACCAACGTCCGGATCCCGCCCCGGATCGTGTACGCCAGGATCAATGCCAGGATGAGGGGCACCGCCACCCAGAACGGGATGCCCAAGGGGCCGAACACGAACCGTTGGAAGACCTCCGCTGCCAGGAAGAGCCTCGCCGCCGCCCCCAGCACCCGGGAGACGAGGAAGATGGTCGCCCCCGTGCGCTGCGCCGTCGGCCCGAACCGTTGCCCGAGGTAGCCGTAGATCGACGTCAATCCGAGACGGTAGTAGAGGGGCACGAGGACCTCGGCGATGACCACGTAGCCGAGCACGTAGCCTAGGACCATCTGGAAGTAACCAAACGCGTTGGTCCCGACCTTGCCCGGCACGGAAAGGTACGTCACCCCCGACAGCGAGTCGCCAATCAGGCCGAAGGCAACGGCCCACCAACGGGACTGGCGGTTACCCAGGAAGTAGCCGGAGGCATCCGTGCCGCGCCCCGTCCACCACGCAACGCCGCAGACGGCTCCAAAGTAGGCCGCGGCGACGGCGAGGATGAGCCAGGGGTTCATCGCGTCGCAGGCGGCCTAACCCTTGCGTGCCCGCGCCATGGCCTGGCGCATTTCGCGGTCGTCCTCGCGCCGCCGCAGCTCATGGCGCTTGTCCCGGGCGTCGCGGCCCTTGCCGACGGCCAGCCGGACCTTGATCCGATTGCCCTTCCAGTAGAGGGCCAGGGGCACGAGGGCGTGCCCCTTGATGTTGGCCAGGGCGGCAAGGCGCTCGATCTCCGACTTGTGCAGCAGGAGTCGTCGGGGCGTCTTGGGGACGTGGTTGTGGATGTTGCCGTGCGAGTATTCCTCGATGTGGGCGTTGTGGAGCCAAGCCTGGCCCCCCTCCACTCGGGCGAAGGCATCCGCGATCTGCGCCCGCCCAGCCCGAAGGGCCTTGACCTCGGTGCCGCGCAGCACAAGGCCAGCCTCGACGGTCTCCAAAACCTCGTAGTCGTGGCGCGCCCTCGCGTTTTGGAGGATGTCCGCCATCGTGGTGCAACCCTGCCTCAAGGCGTGGCTGCCAACAGGCCGCCCCTCGCCCCGCAACCACACCGCACCGCCGCCAACCGGATCACAGCGTGATCTCGGGATCGGTCACTTCCCAGCCGAGCTTGCCCTCGATGACCTCGAGCAGGGCGATGTCGGCAAGGCCCATGGTGGGGGGAGCATCCACCATGGGACGGCTCGCCCCGCCGCCCCCGTTGAGCTGCCGAACGCGACGGGAAATGACGTTCACCAGCACATGCGGGTTGCCCACCTTTTCCAGCGCTCGCTTCGTGAGTTCAGAGTTCATTCTTCAAAACGTTCCCAGACCGAATGCGCATCTTATCGACCGTCTCCTTCCCATTCAACCGCCATTTTCTCCGGCTGAAACCCTGAAACCCTCGGGGCATCGGACCCACATCGCCCCTCCAGAGGATCGGCGACAAAGGATCTGGGCCATGGCACCGTCGTCGAGAATCAGAGCCCCATGAACTCGCCCTTCCTGAATCGCCGTCGCTTCCTCAAGGCTGCCGGGCCGGGGAGCCTCCTCGTCGGCTCCGCATCCCGAGTCGAAGCCGACCCTCCCGTCGCCGGCCGCATGACGTCCGGCATCGTGGATTGCCAGAGCCACCTGTTCCTCCAGCCCGTGCTCGACCTGATGCGTCGGCGGCGCTCGGACCCGCTCGTCTATGACCGGGACGGCACCACGTACCTCAAGATGGGCGACTGGCTTCGGAAGGTGCCGCCCTCCTACATCAGCGTGGAGGCCAAGCTCGCGTCCATGGACGCCCACGGCATCGGGGTCACGCTCCTCAGCAACAACGATCCCGGGCCCGAGTGGTTCGGCGACGACGGCCCGGCGGTCGCCCGGCTCGTGCACGATTCCCTAGCGGACGTCATCGCGCGGCATCCGGCGCGATTCCGGGGCTTGTGCACGTTGCCCTTGCAGGACGAGCGGGCGGCGGGGGCGGAGCTGGATCGATGCGTCCGCAATCTCGGGTTCGTAGGCGTGCTGCTCTACACCAACCTCGCCAACGCCTGGTGCGACGAGGCGCGGTTCCACTGGCTATATGGCCGGGCCGAGGAGCTGGGCGTCCCCATCCTGCTGCATCCGGCGCGCCCGATGACCACGGACCATGTGAAGGGGTACGAGCTCACGAGCACCCTCGGGAACATGTTCGAGAACACCATCGCCCTCGCGCGGATCATCGCGAGCGGCCTGCTGGACCGGCACCCGCGCCTGAAGCTGGTGTGCCCGCACCTTGGGGGTGCCTTGCCCTACATCAGCGGCCGCATGGACCACCAGTTGCGCGTGCTCAAGCGCGGCCCGCAAAACCTCCAGCGCAAGCCCAGCGACTACCTGCGCTCGATCTACATGGACGTCGTGTCGCCGCTGCCCGAGGCCCTGCGCTTCGCCGTCGAGTTCAGCGGCCCGGACCGCCTCTTGTTTTCCAGCGACCATCCGTGGGTGGAACCTGGTGAGATCCTGGGCCCGCTCCGCAGCCTCCGACTGCCGCCCGCCGCCGAGTCCGCCATCCTTTCGGGCAACGCCCGGGGGTTGTTCAAGCTGTAGGGGCGGGCGCCGCCGCGAGGGGGCCCGCGGCCCGCGGAATGCCCAACGGCCATTCCCAGGATCACTGGTTGAGCGCCTCGTCGGTGTTGAACAAGACGTTGGCCGCCATCATCCACGCCGCCAGCCGCGCCGGCGGCAGCCCCGGTGGCAACGGCGCCTGCCCCACCGAGAGCAACTCACGCGCCGATCTGATGTCGCCCGCATAGGAGCGTTCCTGGCGGGTCGCGAAGTCCGCCAGCCGACGTGCCTCCGCCGCCGTGGGGCGTCGGCCCAGCGCGTTGCGAAACGCGAAGTCCGCCCGGGACGCCGCCGTGCCGCCGCCCTCGGCAAGGATCCTCTGGGCAAACACGCGGGCCGCCTCCAGCAACGTGGGGTCGTTCAGCCCCGCCAACGCCTGCAACGGCGTGTTCGTCCGCGGCCGCCGCGCCACGCACGCCTCACGGCTCGGCGCGTCGAACGTCGCGAACGTTGGATACGTGCACACGCGCCTCCAGAACGTGTACATGCCGCGCCGATACAGGTCCGGCCCGTCGCTCAAGGGCCACTCGTCCATGCCAATCTCCGGCCGAAGGAACCCAATCTCCTTCCACAGGTTGGCCACCTGGACCGGGTGCACGCTCGGGCCGCCCACCTTGGGGTTGAGCAACCCGCTCACCGCCAACGCATGGTCCCGGACCATCTCGCCATCCATGCGGAACCGCGGCCCACGGGACAGGAGCCGATTGTAGAAGTCCTTCTCCAGCCGGACGTCGTCCGCCGCCGCGTCCTGCCGGTACGTGGCCGACATCACGATCAACTTTTGCATCGCCTTCACGTCCCAGCCCGTGCGGACGAACTCCGTCGCCAGCCAGTCCAGCAACTCCGGATGGGACGGCGCCTCGCCCTGGCGCCCAAAGTCCTCCGACGTCTTCACCAGCCCGGTGCCGAGGCATCGCTCCCAGAAGCGGTTGACGGCGACGCGTGCTGTCAGCGGATGCCGCGGGTCCACCAGCCAGCGAGCCAAGGCCAGGCGGTTCACGGGCGACGCCTCGGGCAGGGGCGCGAACACGGCGGGAACCCCCGGCGTCACCTCCTTGCCCGGCGTGAGGAAATCGCCCCGCATGTGCACGTGCGTCGGGCGCGGCTTCCCGGCCCGTTCCTGCATGACCGGCGTGGTGAACGACGACGTGGCCAACTGGCGGGCGCGCTGCTCCAGCCGATGCAGCTCGTGCTCGGAGCGGCGAATGACCTCGGACGACGCGCGCTGGGCGGCGGCCAGAACCTGCCGTTGCACGGGCGTCCGCTCACGGGCCGCAAGCGCGGCGCGCGCCTCGGGCGGGAGCGGCCACCACGTCCCGGAATCCTTGGACGTCGTCACGGAGATGCGGAACCGCCCAACGCAATGGCTGTTGCCATGGTAATGGTCGAGCCGGAACGCAAGGCGGCTGCCGCCACGAAACGCCACAGGCTCCTTCAACGTGGCCACGAGGACATGCCGCTCGCCAAAGCGCGGGCCAATGGCCCAGCCCGTCCGCGGGTTGCGATCCACGGCGTGCTCGGCGCGATAGTGCGTCTGTTCCCAGTCGGCGGCGGCCCCGGAAAACACCACGTTGGTGGACGCCGGAGCCACGCCTTCAAGGGGGACGGCCGACATCCCGAATTCATCGAGGATGAAGTTGCCGGTCTGGCCCCATCGACCCGGTCCATTCTTGGGCAAGGACGGGTCTGGCAACACCTCGAGCAACACGGCCGTGATCCCCGACAGGTCCGTGTCGGCCTCGACCGTGATGGTGTCGTAGATGGGGTTGACGCCGGTGGCGAGCAGGGATCCGTCGGGGAGGTTGGTGTAGCCGGAGCCCCCCGTGGAGACGGGATTGCGGAGCTTCAACGGCCGCCAGACGTCCCCGGCAGCCCGCTGGCGTCGTTCCCAGTCCTTGCGATGGCGTTCGAGTTCCCCCTCGGCCTCCGCAAGCTCGCGCTGGATCGCCCCGATCCGGGCCTTCACGTGGGCCTCGGTGGCGGACAAGTCCGGCCGCGGCACGTCGAGGGTGGGAGCCACGCTGTAGTTGCCACCGTCGGCGGTGTTGTTGAAGAACGCATACAGCCGGTAGTACTCCTCATGGCTGATGGGGTCGTACTAGTGCGAGTGACACTCGGCGCAGTTCAACGTGAGCCCGAGCCACGCCGTGCCCAGCGTCGCCACGCGGTCCTTCACGGCCTTGGTGCGATACTCCTCGGCGTCGCCTCCGCCCTCGTCGTTGATCTTGGTATTGCGGTTGAAGCCGGTCGCCACGCGTTGGGCAAGGCTGGGGTTGGGGAGGAGATCGCCCGCGAGCTGCTCCACGGTGAACGCGTCAAAGCGTTGGTTGCGGTTAAAGCTGTCCATCACCCAGTCGCGGTACGCCCAAATCGAGCGCGCCAAATCCACCTGGTAGCCATTCGAGTCCGCGTACCGAGCCAAGTCGAGCCAACCGCGGGCCATGTGCTCGCCGTAGTGGGGCGACGCCAGCAATCGGTCCACCAACGCCTCATATGCCCCCGTGGACGCATCCTTCTCGAAGGCCTCCACCTCAGCCCATGTCGGCGGCAAGCCCGTCAGGTCGAGCGAGACCCGGCGGATCAGCGCGGCACGGTCCGCCTCCGGCCGCATGGACAAGCCTTCCCGGGCAAGGCGTGCGGCGACGAACCGGTCGATGTCATTGTGAATGCGCGTGCCCTGGGGCGGCGTGGGAGGCTCGGGACGGACGGGAGATCGAAATGCCCAATGCTGCCGGGCGGCCCCCTCGGGCCACGGTGCGCCTTCCTCGATCCAACGGCGCAACAGGGCCACCTCCGCCGCAGCCAGACGCTCGCCCTTGGGCGGCATTTGATCGTCAGGATCACGCGAGGTCACGCGGTCCAACATCGCGCTGCCGCCAGCATGGCCAGGGACGAGGGCGGGCTTGCCGGACGTGCCGGACTTCAGCGCCGCAGCGCGGGAGTCCAGCCGGAGCCCCCCTTTCTGCTGGTCCGGCCCGTGGCACTCGCTGCATCGCTTCACAAGGAGGGGTTCCACCTCGCTTGCGAAGTCCACGGAACCCCGTGCAGCGGGCAGCAGGACGAACGCGACGGTGGCGGCCAAGACAGGAAGCGCACCGGTTGGAAGGCACCTCCACCGCCTACGCGCAACAGGTTCAAGGAGAGGATTCACCCGCGAAAGCTGCCGGGATCCCAGGGGCGTTGCGATTCCAAAGCCGACAAGGGGGCATCCGTCGGTTCGCAACGGTGGGCCAGGACTTCGGGACATGGACTGCGCCGAGCGCCGTTGCACCCCGGCGCGGGACCACGCCCATGCGGCGAGGTGAGGAAGCGCAAAACCCGACCCGCATCCCATCCATCCCGAGGCTTGACCGAACGAAGCGTGCATGAAACAACCGTGCCTGCGGGGTTCCTGCGCGAGGGGAGTGGAGAGGATCCTGCGGCACGTACAGAGAGACATAAGCATGGCAATGCACCCTTGGTTAAGGGCGACATGCATGACCGCTGGGCTTGGAATGGCCACGGCTGTTTGGGCGTCGGATCTTGTCGTAACCGGAAGCACCAACCGCTTCCTCATCAAGTCCAACCAGGCCGGGCAACGGGTTCATCTCTTCTGCGAGAATCGTGGCACGAGCGCCTACACCATCTTGGGCGGGACCTTCACGGTCGTGATCGCTCCCGCAGGAAACGTCACGAGCACTTCCCCCAGCATTACCGAAGTCAAGTTGATTGGACTCGAAGGAAGCCCGCTCGTTGCATCTCGCTTGATGCAGATGGACTACCCCGCCCCCGCAGGCGCGTGGATGTCCACCTTGGAAGCCTTGTCGTTCCTCCCGAGTCGGCGCGTCGTCATCCAACCCGGTTCCCGCTGGCCTCTTTGCGATGTCGTGCTCGACACGACGGGAATTCAAGATTCCCAGGCGGCTTGGCAGGTCCGTTTCGATGGCCCGTTGGGGGGAGCCAAGGCGAAATCCTTCATCAACGTTCCCTCGGACACGGATTCAAAGTTGACGCTGGAAGTTCCGATCGTGGCGGAGCCCACGATGCTCATCCTCGAGTCCAATCGCCCAGCCATCCCGCCCCCAGTGGCCATTCGGATCGATCCAGCGGATGGGGCGCTTGTCTTTGAGGCAGACGCGGGGCCCGGATCCGTTCCCGCCATCGAGTTTTGCGAGGATCCCATTAAGGGAGATTGGAAGGCGGCGAACATTCCCGGAACCCAAGTCGGTGCGAAGTGGCGGTGGCAAATGCCCTTGGACCCGCAGGTTCCAGCGCGCTTTTTCCGGAGTTCATACATTGCGGCTGATGCCGTAGGCGGGGGGCAGACGGCAAGATAGGCCGAAAGAGGCGCCCCATCGGGAAACCCAAAGCCCGGCCTTGGTTGCCGGGCCAAGGTTCAAGGAGCGGGGCAGGAGTGATTGGCAACGTTGGCTACTCAAGAAAATCTCGAGGAAACATGATGAGACGAGCGCAAATCTGGGGCTGGGCGGCATCCCTTGTGGCTGGGATAAGCCTTGGGTGCATGAATGCTACGGCGCAGACGGCGGAAACCCTGCTGCTGACGGTTGACCCCACCACCCTGTCCTGGGGTGCCGCTAATGAGTACACGACCGTCAAGGTCAACCTCAGCAACACGGGTTCGCCCGTCCAGATCTACTCGGGTTCCTTGTATGTCAGCATTGCCGGGCCGGGCACGCCAACGATTTGGAACGTCAAGCTGGCGAGTGAACAGGATAGCCTGAGGGTCCCGGGCTCATTCCTCGTCGGGACACCCTCAAACCCTTGGCTACAAAAGCCGTACCAAAATGATGATCCCGACGCCGACCCAACCGTGAATGGCGCGGAACCCGTCTCTTTCTACAACACCGACGCGATCCAAATCCTCTTCGACCGCAGCGGCAATGCAACGGAGGTGATCCCGGGCAATGCAACGGCTGCGTTCGCTGAGATCACGCTGCGCCGTAGTGACTTGAATGCGGCCGGACCTTGGACGC
>JBJSZF010000364.1:0-5623 GCA_046090125.1 Verrucomicrobiota bacterium | reverse complement strand
CGCCCACGCCCGGCACGCCCACGCCCGGCACGCCCACGCCCGGCACGCCCACGCCCGGTACGCCCACGCCCGGTACGCCCACGCCCGGTACGCCCACGCCCGGTACGCCTGCGGCGCGGCCGTCCCGCCGGGCCAACGCCCGCCCCACCGGCTCTTCACCGATCACCGGCTCTGCCTACACAGAGTGGTCCGACCAGCTTCGGGAGGCGGAGGAGCTGCTGGATTCGCCGGCGTTGCGGGCGCAGGTGGCCAACGCCCGTGACGAGGCCCGGCGGGTCCGCATCGAGTACACGCGTGGCAAGGAGAAGCCGGACTGGACGCAGGTGCAGCTTCAGGTGGTGAAGCCGCTCGTGGAGGTGCGGGACCAGATCCGTGAGGAGTTGGCCCGGCGCGCGGCGGACAACCCGCTCGTGCCCTTGGACCGCGACCCGGTGCCGGGCCGGTACTCGGAGATGGTTCGGCGTTACTACGAGCAACTTGGACGCGACAAATGATCCTCGCCTCGATCCTGTTCCCGGGCCTGTCGTGGTGGCCGGTGGCGGCGGCGTTCGTCGTCGTCACGTTGGCGCTGCTGGCGTGGTCCTACCGGGCTTCGGGCGCATTGCCACGGCGCTTGCTTCTGGCCTCGCTCAAGGCCACGGCCATCGTCGCGCTGGCGTTGTGCCTGCTGGAGCCGCTCCTTTCCAGCGAGCAATCCAAGCCCGGGTCGAACTTGCTCGCGATGGTCGCCGACAACAGCGCGGGCTTGTCCATCCATGACCCCGGAAACCCGCGCTCGCGCGGGGAGGTCCTGCGCGAGTCCTTGGATCCCGCGCGGTCGCCGTGGCTTCGGTCCCTGGAGGAACACTTCCAGGTGCGACGGCTGCTCTTCGACTCGCGCCTCCGCGTCGCGCGCGACTTCGGCGAGCTCGACTTCTCCGGCAACGCGTCGGCCCTGGGCTCGTCGCTCGTGGGATTGCGCGACCGCTTCAAGGGGCGCCCGTTGGCCGCCGTGCTGGTGTTCACCGACGGCAACGCGACGGACGTTCCCGGTGCCTTGCCTGCGCTGGATGGGCTGCCCCCGGTGTACCCG
Source organism: Verrucomicrobiota bacterium (assembly GCA_046090125.1). Lineage (GTDB taxonomy): Bacteria > Verrucomicrobiota > Verrucomicrobiia > Limisphaerales > UBA9464 > UBA6176. Next base: position 4,551 of record JBJSZF010000364.1, on the reverse strand, counting down.
GTGGTCGTGGGATCCGACGCCAACCTCCGCGACGTGGCGTTGCGTCGGAGCGCGGTGGCATTGTCGGCCTTCGAGGACGCGCCCGTTTCGGCGACGCTGGAGGCGTCGTCCACGGGCTTTGGCAACGGGACGCTGCGCGCCCAGGTGCTGGACCGCGCCGGCCGCATCCTCGCGGAGACGAACCTCCCGCCCGCACGCAACGACGCGCCGTCCTCCGCGCGGCTGCAATGGAAGCCCGACGCGCCGGGCCTTTCGTTCGTCCAGCTTCGGGTCGCGCCCGAGGACGAGGTGCGGCGCAACGCCAACGCCACGAACACGGCCGAGGCGACGTTGGCCAACAACGCCCGCGTCCTGGCCATCGACCGCGGCGGCGGGCCGTACCGGATCCTGTACGTGGCCGGGCGCCCCAACTGGGAGTTCAAGTTTCTCAACCGCGCCTTGCAACAGGACGACCAGCTCCAGTTGGCGGCGCTCATCCGCATCGCCCGGCGCGAGCCCAAGTTCGACTTCCGCGGCCGCGCCGGCGAGACGGGCAACCCGTTGTTCCGGGGCTTCGGGGACCAGTCGCGCGAGACGACCGAGCGCTTCGACCAGCCCGTGCTGACGCGCTTGAACACGCGGGACGCCACCGAGCTGGCCGGGGGCTTTCCGCGCACGCCCGAGGAGTTGTACGGGTACCACGCCGTCATCCTGGACGACATCGAGGCGGCCTTCTTCTCGCCCGCGCAGTCCGCGTTGATCCAGAAGTTCTTGTCCGAGCGCGGCGGCGGCCTGTTGATGCTGGGCGGGATGGAGTGCTTCCAGGATGGAGTTTACGCGCGGACGCCCATTGGCGAGGTGCTCCCGGTGCACTTGGATGGGGACATGGATGTGTCGGCGACCCCGCCCGGGCCGGTGCGATGGCAGCTCACGCGCGACGGCCTGCTCCAGCCGTGGGCGCGCCTGCGCGACAACCTCCCCGACGAACGCGCCCGGATGGAGGCCATGCCCCCGTTCCAGGTGCTCAACCGCGTGCGCTCGGCGAAGGCGGCGGCCTCGGTCGTGGCCACGGTGTCCGACGCGGCGGGGAACGAGTCTCCGGCGTTGGTGACCCAGCGCTTTGGGAAGGGCCGTGCGGCCGCGCTCCTCGTGGGCGACGTGTGGCGCTGGGGGATGCAGGACACCAACCATCATGCGGACATGGACAAGCAGTGGCGGCAGTTGGCCCGGTGGCTCGTGACCGACACGCCGAACCGGGTGGACCTTTCCACCGAGCCCGTGCCCGGCGATCCCAACGGCGCCGTCCGGTTGCTCGTGCGTGCCCGGGACGAGCGGTACCAGCCCCTGGACAACGCGTCCGTCTCGCTGGCCGTCGAGCCCGTCCTGTTTGGCGAGGCGCCTGCGGCGGCCGCCGGCGCCTCCGTGAGCAACGCGCCGCCCGGGGCGCGGACCGCCCCGATGGCCATCCGCATCACGGCCGAGCCATCGCCCGACGAGCCGGGCCTGTACGAGGCCACGTTCGTCCCGCGGTTGACGGCCGGGTACAAGGCCACGGCATCGGTCACCAATGCGATGGGCGCGCCCAATGGATCGGCCGTTGCCGGATGGGCGACGGACCTCGCCGCCGACGAGTTTGCATCGTTGGTTCCCAACCGGCCGCTGTTGGACGAGATCGCGCGGCGCACGGGCGGCCGGGTGGTGTCCCTGGGCGAGTTGGATGCGCTGGCCAAGCAGCTCCCGCTCAGGCCGGCGCCCGTGATGGAAACCGTGACGCGGCCGCTTTGGCACAACCCTTGGCTGTTCCTCGTCGCTCTGGGCGCGCTGGCAGCCGAGTGGGGTCTGCGTCGCAACCAAGGACTGCCATGACGACCCGAAGCCTTCCTTGCATGGCCGGCCTTTGGGTGGCCGTTGCCATCGGTTGGGTGCTGGCCGACGCGCCGGCCCCCGCCTCCACGAACGACCCGGCACGGTTTGTCATCGTGGTGGGTGCGCCGGGCGAGCCCCAGTACGCCACCAACTTCACGCGGCAGGCCGACGCATGGTCCCGCCTTGCCCAACGCGCCCACGCGACGTCCACGGTCATTGGCTTGGATCCGGCCCAGACCAACGACTTGGCGTCCCTGCGGACGACGTTGGGGTCCATTCCGCCCGGGGGCTTCGAGCCGCTGGTGTTGGTGTTGGTGGGGCACGGCACCCACGACGGCCGACATGCCCGGTTCAACCTGCGCGGGCCCGACCTGACGGCGACGAACCTCCAGGAATGGCTCGCGCCGATCACGCGCCCCACGGCCGTGGTGAACCTCGCGTCGGCGTCCGCGCCCTTCATCAACGCGTTGGCCCGGTCCAATCGGGTGGTCCTGACCGCCACGCGCTCCGGCAACGAGGTGAACGCGACCCGTCTGGGGGACGAGTTGGCGGGGCTGCTGGAGCAGGAGGCGACGGACCTCGACCAGGACGGCGACCTCACGTTGCTGGAGGCGTTCCTCGCGGCCGCGTCGCGCACGGCGGAGTCCTACAAGGCGGAGTCGCGGCTGGCGACGGAGCATCCGTTGCTGGACGACAATGGCGACGGCCGGGGCACTCCGGCGGAGTGGTTCAAGGGCACGCGCGCGACGAAGAAGGCGGCGAACGCGGGGGCGACGGATGGGTTGCGGGCGCATCAGGTGACGCTGGTGCCGGGTCCGGAGAGCGCCCGCCTGACGCCGGAGCAACGGGCGCGCCGGGACGACATCGAGCGGCGGATCGAGGCCCTGCGCGCCGCGCGCCCGACCCCGCCGGACGACGCCTATTGGGCGAGTCTGGAGGCGCTGTTGCTGGAGATGGCCCGCGTGACGTCCAGCGCGGCGACGCCCTAGGCGGCGGGCATAAGGCCAGTGATTGAGATCATGCCCCGTGGCATTTCATATGGCTTCGAATGCGGCTGGGACGCGTCGGGTCCCCTGCGGATGAAGAACCCTTCAGTACGTAACAAGCCTCCCATCTCCAGGGACTGCGACGACATGTGGTTTGCCCACCCGATTCACCTGTGGCGTTTGGTTGGATGCCGAGGCGCAGTGCGCCTTGGCGGCGTACAGAAAGAGCCATCGTTGAAAGGAGGGCTGAGCAACGTGGGTGGAGGAATTCACCCGCAGGGCGAACGCGTTCCACAAGACTCGGAAGTTGGATCCTGTCCCAGCGTCCTTGGCGTCCGTGCCATCCGCGGCATGGGTGGCTGACAGGAAGGGCCCTTGCCAGGGTGACGGATGATCGGGGGAGACGGATTCCCGCCGAAAGTGTCGGCAGCGATACTCACCGGCGGGTTGCCTTGTGCGGCCGCCAAAGTCACAGTGCTCAGCAAGTGCAATCGTTGCTCCAGTTGTTCGAGTTCAGCTACCCCGACGGGCACTTATTCCTGGATAGGGGCGGGTTGCTGTGTCGAAGGCTCCGCGATCGATTCCCCCATCTTGCCGTCAAGTCGGTGGAACGTATTCAGGTTGACATGCAGACGCCCGACCGAGGGACCGAGTTATACTTCGGCATCCGCACAGCAGCGATTCAGCAGGTCGGCTCAGAAGGCGATGACTTCGGGGTGGGAGCCGCTGAGTTCGCCCGGATTCTCGCAGATACCCTCGAGTTGTCGGCAGTCGAGTCCTTCCGATACCAGCAAATTATCGGCAAGCCATGCGCTTCCATCGAGGCAGCGCTTGCCCTCATGCGGCCGCTGATTGCGAAGGAAACCCAGGATCGGCTTGGGCAACGCGCCGCCGAGGCCGAGTGGCGGTCGGTCCAGGCCGAGTTCAGGCTGCACAACCTGCTCTTCCTGGATCGGATCGCAGTTTTGGAGCTTGCCCCGCATACTTCTCCATCCTCCCCGCCGATCCCGCACGTCACGGTGCAGTTCGATGTGAAGGGCCTGGTTCCCGTGCCGTTCTCCGAGTTGGACATTGAGGCTCTCGTCGGGAACATGGGACGCAAGCATCGCGATGATGTGATCGCCCGCATCGCGCCTCATCTCTCCGAACTATGAAGACCGAACTTTCAGCGCGGGCACGCGCCATGGAAATGCAGTGGGAGGCGCCTGGTGACAACCGGGCCAAGCAGCGGATTCGCGAAGTGGCTAAACTAAGTCCGGTCATGCAGCAAATGCCGTCGGCGTCCTACAGCCTCTGGGCCGTCCGGGATCATCCGAATGCAGGCCCCGAGATTTTTGGGCCCGAGAGGCTCGTTGTGGGGAGGTATGATGAGGGGGACCTGTATGGCAGCGCGGGAAGCAGTTCGGTGGTGGCCTTCAAGGCGGTCTTGGCGGGCTTGAGGGAGCAGGCCAGGCGAATTGCCCAACTGGACCAGGATACGGCTGATTACGGGCACCAGGCGGCCTTGTTCTGGTCCGAGGTAGGCTCCCTCAAGTCTTTCATCGGCGCATCTTCCGCCATCACGGAGATTGTCGCCGAGTTGCGCACCGCCCGCTTCCAGTTCTTGGGCAAGGACACGCCACTGCCGATCTTCGCTGCGCTCGCGGCCGGGTTGAGCCGCTTCATGGACTCGGCCAGGTGGGATGGCGCTGCCGTGGATCGATTCGTCGAACAGCTCGAG
>JBJSZF010000363.1:0-2956 GCA_046090125.1 Verrucomicrobiota bacterium | reverse complement strand
CCGCGCGCAGGACCCGGAACCCCTGCCCGAGGCGCGCGCACTCGGACGCGAACTCGTCGGGCGGCTCCGTGTTGAACTCAAACATCTCGAAGTGCCCGGGGATGGCCATGAGAACGCCCGCCGCCCGAGCCAGCGCGGCGGCCTCGCGCCCCCACAGATTGCCGGCCACGCGGCGTTCCGGCCTTCGCCCGTTGATCGGCAGGAAGGCCACGTCCGGCCGATGCGCCCCCACCCGCGTCTCCATGCCCGGCCACGGGACCGTGTCGCCCGCGTGATACCAACACCATCCTGCGCAACGGAGGACGAAGCCGAGGTAGAGCATTCGGCCGTTGCGATCCCGTTCCATCGCCTCGTGCGCGGCGGGGAGCGCCTCGATGGACCACCCGTCGCCGTCATGGCGCGACGGGATGGAGCCGTCGCCATCGACGTCCAAGCCCACCACCCGTTCGGGCGGCAACCCCGAGCGCTCGATGGCCATGGGGCGGATGGCCTCGGGACAGACGAGGACCATGCGTGGGTTGGCCGCCGCCATGGGCCGCAACGTCTCGGGGTCGAGGTGGTCCGTGTGCCCATGCGAGGCCGTGACGACGTCGATGTCCCGGAGCAGCGCCGGGTCCACCACGCGCCCGGTCATCCGCACGTGCGGCTTGTCCGTGCCCGCGTACTTCCGGGTCAGGGAATCGGACAGGTAAGGATCCAAGACGAACCGACGCCCGCCGACGCGGACGAGGAACCCCATTTGCCCCAGCCACCACGCATGGAGGCCAGTGTCGCCGGGAGGCACGGCCTCGACGGCCGCCCGCCACGCTTCGTCGCTCAACCAAGGCTCGATCATGGGAAGCAGGATGCACGGGCGGGCAGCGGGGGGCGAGGAGCGGGGGGCGGGGGACGGGGATCGGGGACCGGGGATCGAGGATCGAGGGCCAAGGGACGGACATGATCCATGACGCCGTCCTGATACGTATAGCTGTGGGAGGTTCCCCGCCTCCCGCCTCCCGCTTCCCGCTTCCCGCTTCCCGCTTCCCCGCCCCTTGGGCCTTGAAGGATTGGGGCTTCGTGCCTAGCAAGGGGTCAACGATGCGTTTCATGAAGACGTTTTCTTCCACCGTGTTGTCGCCTGTTTCCGCTGCGGTCGCCCTTGCGTTGCTGCCCGTTGCCGCCGTGGCCCAGACCCACGAGCCGCTCCGCCTCTCGCTCCAACTCGTGGCCGAGGGGCTCGTGTCACCGTTGTCCGTGGTGACGTTGCCGGACGGGCGTGGGTTGGTGGCGGACCAGGTGGGCGTCGTGCGCGTGCTCAAGGCGGGCGGCGGGCTGGAGGAAGGGGCGGCGCTGGACCTGGCCACGAAGCTCTCGAAGGTGAACCACGGGTCGTTCGACGAACGCGGGCTGCTGTGCCTGGCGCTCGACCCGGCCTTCGCCCGGAACCGCCAGGTCTTCGTCTCGTACACGGCCCCCCGACGGGACGGAGCCCCGGCCGACTGGGACTGCTCGTTGCGCATCAGCCGGATCCGGCTGCCGGATGCGTCCCCGCTGCGGTTCGACCTCGCGTCGGAGAAGGTGGTGCTCGAGATCGACAAGCCGTACTTCAACCACAACGGCGGGCGGCTGGCGTTCGGTCCGGATGGGTTCCTGTACATCACCGTGGGCGACGGCGGCGGCCCCAAGGGCTGCGACCTTGGCAACGGCCACGCCCCCGAGGGCAACGGGCAGAACCTCGGCACGCTCCTCGCCAAGATCCTGCGGATCGACGTCTCCCACGACGGCCCGGAGCCGTATCGCGTGCCCAAGGACAACCCGTTCCTCGGCGTCGCGGGGGCGCGCCCGGAGATCTGGGCGTATGGGGTGCGCAACCCGTGGTCGCTGAGCTTCGACCGCGGCGGCGACCACGCCTTGTACATCGGCGACGTGGGCCAGATGCGCTGGGAGGAGGTCAACATCGTGCGCAAGGGCGGCAACCACGGCTGGCCGTTGCGCGAGGGATGGGAGGGCTTCGACCGGGAGCATCCGGAGCGCGCCCCGGGCCCTGCCCCGGCCACGGGCGCGCGGGGCGAGCCCTTCGTGGACCCCATCGCCGTGTACAAGAACGTGGGGGCGTTCAAGGGCGAGCCCGACGCTTTGGGAACGAGCATCACCGGCGGGTACGTGTATCGCGGCAAGGCCATCCCGGCGTTGGCCGGCAACTTTGTCCTGGGCGACTGGACGGGCGCGTGGGGCGCGCCGCAGGGACGATTGATGTACGCGCGCCGCCCGTCGGATCCCACGGCGCGTTGGTCCGTGGAATCCATCCGCATCGACGGCCCCGGCAAGATGTTCGGGACCGCGTGCGCGTTTGCGGAGGATGCCGACGGCGAGCTGTTCGTCCTGACCAACGGCTCGACCTCGCTTGCGGGAAGCCGCGGGAAGGTGTGGAAGCTCGTGCCCAAGGCGACGGCGGGGTTGTAGGCGCCCGAGCCGACGCCGCGGGTGGGCACGCGGCTTTGAGAAGGCAGGAGAGCCAACGACGTCCGTCCGAGGGCTCGGCGGCCCAACGCCACGAGCGTCGAAAGGGCCGGCATCCGGTCGTGAAGCTTGGCGGGGCGCGCCATGGATTCCCGTTGGCTATGGCGCTGTTGGACCGTGCCGAAAACGTCGGGAGACGGTTTTCTCGCGACGGTGCTTGGAGGCTTCCGACCGCGATGTGCCGGCGCCGCCACGTTCTTTCGATGTCGTTCCCGCTCCGTGTGCTCCGTGACTCCTTGAGAGGCCATCGGGCTGGCCGTCGATGGGGTTTTGGGCGGACTTTTTACAGCAACACCCAAGACACGGAGGCCCGGGGCGTCCTTCCTGAATCCGCCCTGGCTTTGGAGCATCCTGGCATCGTGTGAGGCCTCTTCGCGGCACCGCAGCGACCGTCCATCAGGGCTCCGACCTGCCCCTTGGCCGGACCGATTCAGTTGGATCGGTCGTGCTTGCTCGA
>JBJSZF010000362.1:0-3983 GCA_046090125.1 Verrucomicrobiota bacterium | reverse complement strand
GAGGGCACGCGGCCTACAGACGAGGCAACGGGCGTTTCTAGGTTCATGGGATGGGGGATCAGTTGCCCGAGTAGGAGTAGGTGACGAAGTGGAGCTTCACGTCGTTCACGGACTGGATGAAGCGGTCGATGCCCTCGTTGGGGTTGTTGAGGAGGGCGCGCCCGGGAATGACGAGCTTCCATTGGCTGTTCCACACGGAGCGGCCCACGAGGCGGTTGTTGGTGAACTGCGAGCGCAGGAGCGAGCCGCTGCCGCCATAGAGGTTGGGGCTGAAGACGGCCGTGGTGGACACCGGGCGGAAGGCCTGGTGCTTGCGGATGGAGAACAAGGGCTCGGTGAGCGAGTCGGAGGCTTGCCACAGGTTCTTGTTGGAGAAGTCCGAGCCGCCCACGTTGAAGGGCATGGGGATGGCCACGTCCTCGACGCTCCAGCTCCGGATGGTGCTGGTGTCGCCCAAGGGCGGGCTACGCATGGAATCGACGCCCACAGGGATGAGATAGACATAGGGTGTCGCGGCGAGCCCCAACGGGTCCAGGAAGGAGGAAGGCGGATCCCCGGGTGACGTGCCCCCGTTGGCCGAGCCGCCGTTCGCGGCCGGGTTGATCATGCCCCGGTAGCCGGGGAAGGCGACGCCGACTCCGAAGATCTTGGTGGCGAAGGAGCTCGGGCTAAATGTTTGGTCCCCGGCCGCCAACTCCTTGCCGAAGAAGTTCAGGCCATTGGCGATGGTGCTTCCAAACGTGAGGACGATCCCAGGTACAGGCAGGCCGGTGCCGTCGTCGATCTGCATGCAGTGGCGGCGGATGTCGGTGTCGTCCAGCAGGTTCGCCATGCGCGCCCCTTGCAGGGCGTCCTTCCAGTTGGAGTCGCCGTCGCTGGTGGGCAGGATGCGGAGCAACTCGGTGCGCAACGACACGGTGGTGCCGTAGGCGTCGGGGTTGTTGAAGCCGAGCCGACCGCGAAGGACGTCCCAGTCGGCCTTCATCTCGGCGAGGACGCTCGAGAGGCCGGGGTCGCCGGCGTTGCTTCCGGCGAACACGGGTTGGCCGTCCTGGACGACGCCCAACGCGCGGGAGTCGACGATGCGCTTCTTGAACTGCTTGCCCTGCTGGGTGCCCAGAAGGCCGGTCTCGTAGTCATAGGCGTTGGCGGCCAAGAGCGAGTACCGGGCCGCGAGGTCGAACAGGGTCTTGTAGCGCTCGAGCTTCTCGCTGCGGAAGATGCGGAAGGCGGCGTCGCGCGTGCGGAACCCTTGGATGACGGCGGCGGAGCGTTGGCGCGTGATGAGCCGTTCCTCCTGGATGCGCTCGGCCTCGGCGAGAAGGCGGCGATACGCGACCAGGGCGTCGTCGTACTCGCGAAGGCGGGTGTTGATGAAGTGGTAATGGTCCGCCAAGGCGTCGATGGCCAGGCTGATGTCCAGCAAGGCGTCGCGGGTACCCATGGCGCGTTCCTGGTTGGCCATGGCAAACTCGGCCCAGCGCCGGGCCGTGACGGTGGCGTTCTCGAAGGCGGAGACGAGGATGAACCGGACGAAGGCCGTGATGTTCAGCGCGGACTTCACCGCGAAGCCTGCCGACTCCAGGGCGGCTTGACCCACGGAGGTGATGTCACCACCGGCCGCGAGGCCCGCGATGAAGCTGTCCGGCAAGGCCGCCTTCACGATGTCGCCCGTGGACTCCACGGTCGTCTCCGTCAGCTCGCCCACTTGATCCACGATGTTGTTGGCGAACTGGGTCCACATGAGGACCTCGTCCGCGACGTTGAGCCCAAGGTTGATGTTTTGGAACCGGTCCAACAGGCCCTCCGTGGACCGGAACTGGCGGACGGCAAGGTCCAGTTCCATCCGAGCGCCGTCGGCGTCGTTCAAGGTCATGACCAGTCGGCCATGCGCCTTGATCACGTCCGAGATCGCCTGCTGGATCTTGCCGGGAGACTTCCGCTTGCTGGTCCACATCTCGGGCTTCGTGAAGAACCCATGGGGACCCACCTCGAAGAGGAAGGAATCATTGGGGTTGAAGACGCCAGACTGGCCGGCATTGGCCCCCTCTGCGCTGGCCACGTTCTGCAACCATCCGTCGGGCAACTGGTTGACACCCACCAACACCTCCACGCCCTCATCGGCGCCATCCATGGCGCCTCCAAAGGTGGACTCGACCAAGTCCACGTAGGAGTAGTGGACGTAATCCGGGCCGGTGTAGCCCTGCGGGTACATCTTGCCGGGGCCAACATCCTCCGGATAGGGGGTGCCGTAGAGGTCGATCAACGCATTGTTGTAGGCCGCCTCCTGCTTGGCGACCGCCGTTCGGATCTCGGCGAGGGAATCCTCCTCGGACCGCATGAGCCGCGTGACGTCCTTGGCGTCGTCGAAGGATGCCACGGCGTTGTTCAGGGCCACCTTGGCACGCTGGTACACCTGCTCGAAGTGGGTGGAAGAGCCCGCCCCGGTGACGGCGTTGGGGTCGAGGTCGAAGGCCACGGCTCCCTCCGGCACGCCCAAGGGGCTCAGGCCGGCCTCGGCGTTGTCGAGCGACGTCTGCACGGCCTTGCCGAGCGTGGCGATCTCCAGCAGCTCGGTGACCGTCGTGCGGTCCACCTTCTGGATGCCCTCATGCTCCGGATCCACGTCCTCGGGCAGGATCATGGAGTTGCCGACGACCCAGTGGATGAACGCGCCTTGGCCGGTCCGGGAGGCCCAATGATCCAAGCCCCAATAACGGGTCACCGAATTCGTGCCCCCCGGCACGGCGTAGGTGCGCTGCGCGTTCGTCCGGACCGTGCCGAGGTGCCTCCATCCTGACCCCGGAGGCTCGTAGGCCTCGCGCCATGTCAGGTCGATGATTTGCTGGCCGGACCGAGCGATGGACGCGGCAGCGGACGCGAACTTTCGCTCATCTTGGTAGTCCACGGCGACCGGCACCCCGAGGACGTTCACGGCCTCGATACGTGGCACCCACTCGAAGTACTGGTTCATGATCAGGGAGTAGTACCCCTTGATCGCCGTCAGGTAATGGCCGTAGGCGTCGCCGTGTCCTTGCGGGTACATCTTGGCGGCGTCGGCCGCGTTGATCACCCCATTGGGCTGCCCGTTGTTGTCCTCCTGGATGTTATAGTTCAGGGCGTAGATCACCTCGCCGGAGTTGATGCCGCGCGTGTAGTTCCACACCAGCCGGTTGTACACCGGGGCCACCCGCGTGCCCGGGACCAGGAAGTCGTCACGGCCGCGCAGCAGAGCCAACTCCTCCTGAGCCAGGCTCCCCACCTGTCCCTTGAAGGCAAACAAGGACGTGGCGATGTCCCCATAGGTCTTGTCCTTGGTGCCGATGCCAATGGTGGGGTTGGCCGCGTCGGCCCACGCCTCGCCACCGAGCATCATGTAGAGGTCGTGGAGGTAGCCCGCCGCGAGCAGCAGGGCGTCGTTGGCCGGGCCATAGTTGAAACCAGCCTCGATGCTCAACATGCGGCCGCGGCGCAGCACGGTCTCGTAGATCTCGATGAGGCCGTACTTGTTGATCGTCTCGAGGTTGAGCGCCACGTCGCCCTCCCACCGGCGTCCCGCCTGCGTGACCATGCTAACGTCCGTGTTCACCGCGTTGTTGAACAGGTCCGTCAGCCGTTGCCCGAACGGATTGATGCCCGCGAGGACACGCTTGATCCAGCCCTCGGCCAGGCGCGGCTCCGTCCAGTCGGACCAAACCCCGACCTTGGGATGCTCCGGGTTGATGGGCCTGTACCGCATGACGACGTAGTTGTCGCTGAGCGCCTGGATCCCGGCCCCGCCCAGGGTGCGGCGCGACATGTCGGCCCCGCTGGCCAAGGACTGGTAGCGCGACATGGTGGCGTCGGACTCCGGCGGCTGCCCATTGACGGGCGCGGCGATCCTCCACTCGTACTCGAACTCGGCCGAGCGCCCGGCGAGGTCGGCCGTGTGCTGGAAGCTGACCATCTCGCTCAGCGGGTTCTCGGGCACGATGACCTTCAGC
>JBJSZF010000361.1:0-1919 GCA_046090125.1 Verrucomicrobiota bacterium | reverse complement strand
CCCCCTTCCCGCTTTGTGGCGCCGCCCTTCTCCCGGCACGGCCCCGGGCCCTCGGCCCTCATGTAGGCCATCAACCGACGCTCGTCCCGGGACCGCCATCCGCACGGGCCAGAGGCCGCTCCCGCCAACGCGAGGAACGCCACGACCCGCGGCCGCCATGCCGGAGCCAGAGAGTAATGCATCCAGCGACCCTCACGGCGCGCCCGCGCGATGCCCGCCCGCCGGATCGCGGCCAGGTGCGTGGACAACGTCGATTGCCGCGCGCCCAGGACCTCGCACAGCTCGCAGACGCAGACCACGTGCCCGCAGATCAACGCCAGGATGCGGACCCGCATCGGGTCCGACATCGCGCGCGCCAACGTGACCAAGGCTTCCAAGGACTGTGTTCATATCGGTGTTCACCGATGCATTCAAGCGCCGAAGCGGGGCTGAACTCCCGAAGGCGACCGCCAGGATGCCCTCCGTCCATGGCGTCGGGCTCCTACGCCGTTTGCCGTTGGCCGGCCTCAGCGCCGCTCGCCCAGCACGAACGGCCGGAGCAAGGCCGGCGGCGGCGCGCCGTGCGCCAGCAACTCGTCGTGGAACCGGCGCAGGTCGAAGCGCTCGCCGGCCTGTCGCCGCGCGGCGTCCCGCAAGGCCAGGATCTCCATCTTGCCCAGCGTGTAGAAAAGGTAGCCCGGGTCGTGGGTCCCGCGCATCGCCTCGCTGCGCGCGGGCTTTTCCTCGTAGTGACAGTGCTCCCGGAAAAACCGCGTGGCCTCATCCACCGTCATGCCCTGGCAGTGCATCCGCACCGAGCAGCACAGGCGGCACAGGCGAAGCAGCGCCTCGTCAGACTGCGCCAGCCGGTACTTCGCTGCCCGAAGCCGTTCGGCGGGCGTCGCGCGGGCCGGGTCCTGGGGCTGCATGAAGCCCGCCTCCAAGACCATCTGCTCCGTGTAATGCGCCCATCCCTCGGAGAAAATGTAGCTCGGGAACACCTTCTGGACCGTCGTGGCGCGCGACGCGTTGAGCGCCAGGAACTGCGTGTAGTGACCCGGGTACGCCTCGTGGATGCTGACGATGTCGGTCGTGTAGAAGTTGAAGGCTGAAAGCCATTCCTCGGCCTGTTGCGGGCTCCAGTCACGTTCCACCGGCGTCACGTAGTAATAGGCCTCCGTGGCGCGGAACTCGAAGGGCCCCGGCGTGTCCATGGACGCGAAGCTCGTCGCGCGGAAGGGCGGCAGCGTCTCCTCCACGCGGGCGCGGACCTCGCTCGGGATGGTGACGAGGCGTCGGGAGACAACGAACCCCCGGATCGTCTCGAGGTTGCGTCGGGTGTCGGGCAACAGGCTTTCGGTGGTGGGATGATCCCGTTGAATGGCCTTGAACACGGCGGCAGCGGGCTGTACGGGGTCGATCTCGCGGGCGGCGGCCTCGAATCGCGCCTGCTCGGCCGCGAGCTCCTTCACCCAGCGGCGAGGATGTCCTCAGGGGACGACTCCACGCCCTCCGCCCGCAGCATGCGCACGTAGCCGTCGCGTCCGAGTGCGAAGGCGTCGGTGGCATGGGGCAACCGCTCGCGCTCCAGCCAGGCTGCGAAGGAACGGCACTCACGGACGGCCGCCGCGCTGGCGTTCTCGAAGCGGGCGAGCACGGCGGGGTCGCCGCACGACCGCGCGGCGCGCAGGACGTCGTTCTCCAGGAAGGACGCCGTCGCCCGGGCGACCTCGATGCCCGTCTCGACGAAGGGCCTGGGCAGGATGGCCTCGAGGTTGGCCCGGGCGGACGCGAACACCTCCGGGGCATGGCGCAGGATGGCGGCCATGTCGGCCACCCGTTCCCGCAGCGGCTTGAAGTCCCGGCGCAGGTAGAAGCTGACGTCCAACGCGCCGGCGTAGTGCATCGGGTTCCGCTGCCAGGCGCGCTCGGTCTCGATG
>JBJSZF010000360.1:0-1550 GCA_046090125.1 Verrucomicrobiota bacterium | reverse complement strand
ACTTCGGCGATTACCCCACGACGCTCCGCGCCGCGCCCGAGCCCGGCCACCGCTTTGCGGGCTGGACGTTGCCCGGCGGCGTCACCAACTACGCGCCGCGCATCGACCGCGTCGTGGGCAGCAACGCCGTGGAGGTCGTCACCGCCCGATTCGAGCCCATCGCCTCCCCGGTCGTGCCGCCGGTGCGCCTGGTGCTTTCGGAGATCAACTACCATGCGCCCGACGACCTCGACGCGGGCGACTGGGTGGAGGTGTTCAATCCGAATGCCATCGCCGTGTCGCTTGGCGGCTGGTCCCTGCGCGATGGCAGCAACAACGGCGTGCACTTCTTTCCGGACGTGGTCCTCGCGCCGGGGGCCCGATGCGTCGTGGCGCGCAACCGGGCGAAGTTCCAGCTCGCGTTCCCCAACGGCGTTGATCCCGTCGCGGAGCTACCCTTCGGCTTGGACAACGGCGGCGACGCGCTCCGCCTTTTTGACCCAACGGGCGTGCTGGTGGAGTCAGTCACCTACGACGACGCGGCCCCATGGCCCGTCGCGGCCGATGGCGGCGGTAGCACGCTGCAACGCATCGATGCGGCGTTGCCGGCGGCGCTGGCTTCGAGCTGGAGGGCATCGCCGACGAAGGGCGGTTCGCCCGGCGGGTCTTGAATCCAACGAACGAGCAACCGGGCCACCGGCACCCCGCCACCGGCACCCCGTGTCGCGCGTCCCGGTCACCGCTTTGCCGAGCGCGCCACCACGGCCTTGGGATCCGTGTCACCCCGGATCCAATCCGCCAGCAATCCCGACTCCGACTCCGTCAACCGACCGTCCTTCACGAACGAAGGCATCCGGTCGTTGCGACTCCCATAGAACCGCGCATGGGTGGGGTCCGCGATCACACCCACCACCCACTCGCGCGAGCCCCAGCCCGTGAGGTCGGGCGCGGAGGCCTCGTCGTCGGGCTTCCGAAACGCATGGCAATCCGTGCAGCCAAAGGTCTCGCGCACGTGCACGCGGCCCTTCTCAATCATGGCGGCCTCCGACGCATCCTTGTCCCGCTGGCCAGGCAACGCCGCCTCGGCGCTGACGGCGGCAATCATGGATTCCAACGCCCCGGGGTTGGACGCGTGGCGCTTGGGGAGCTTGTTCACCACGTACTTCACCATCTTGCCGTCCTTGAACTTCGTCCCGCCGTAGTACGCGTGGTTGGTCACTTGCGACGGCTCCAGCAACCCCGCCAGCCACGACCGAGACCCAAACCCCTTCAGGTCCGGCGCGCTGGGCAACTCCTTCGAGACAAGCCCCTGCCCGTCGTGCCCGTCGTACCGATGGCACGAGGCGCAGTGCTGGGCGAAGAGGCGCGGCCCGGCCGTGGCGGGGTCGGCCCGCAGGAGCGCGGCGGCACCCGAGGGTGGGATGCCGCCGTTGGCCTTGATGAGGGCCACGGCGCGTTCGGAGACCTCCCGCGCCCCTTGGACGGCGGCTTGATAGCCCGCGTTGCTCGCATCGGATTGAAGCGAACGAAACGTGAGGCCGAGCGCGCCGAGCAGCAGGACCACGAGGAAG
>JBJSZF010000359.1:0-4596 GCA_046090125.1 Verrucomicrobiota bacterium | reverse complement strand
CCCCCATCCGCACCTTCGCCGCCTCCCATCCCCCAACGCCCATGACGCTCGAGGTGGACTGGCGCAACGGCACCCGCCAGGTCGTGAAGGGAATTCTCCCGGGCCGCCTCTACGAGATCGCCCAACCCACCGCCTCCACGCCGCGCCCCGCCGCCCCGGCCTTGCCCCAGCCGTGGCTCGCGCCCGCCCCGCTCACGCCGCCCCATCGGCATCATGACGAGCCCTTCGACGACCTCGCGCGCCAGCGCCTCCTCCCGTGGCGGATCTCCACCCGCGCGCCCGTCGTGGGCTGGATCGACGCCGACGCCGACGGCCGCGACGACTTGTTCCTCGGCGGCGGCCGCGGCCAACCCATCGAATGGCGGGCCATGACTGCGCCGCAGGTGAACGCGCCCTCCGCGTCCACGAGGCCCGCCCTCGCCACCGTTCCCACGCCCCACCAACGCGCCGTCGTCGCCGTCCTCGCGACCCATCACCCCGGCAGTTGGCTCGCCGCACTGTCCCCCGCCGAGGACGGCCTCACCAACGCCCCCTGCCTCGTCGGCGGCCCGTTCTGGGGCGACATCGCCGCCGCCGCCGCCGGCATCAACCCCGGCTCCCTCGCCGCCGCCGACCTCGATGGCGATGGCCAACCCGAGGTCTTCGTGGGCGACCGAGGCGTCCCCGGCCACTGGCCGCGCGCGGCCTCCTCCCGGATCCTGTCGCGCAAGCAAGGCTCCTGGCGCGCCGCCGCCGAGCTTCCGGCCGGCATGGTCACCGGAGCCTTGTTCTCCGACCTCGACGACGATGGCGACCCCGACCTCGTCACCTGCGCCGAGGCCGGCGAGGTCCGGGCATGGCGCAACGACGCCAGCACGCTCGCCCCGTGGAACCTTCCCGGCCTCTCAGGCCTGACCGGCTGGTGGCTGGGCCTGGCCGCCGCCGACTTCGACGCCGACGGCCGCATCGACCTCGTGGCTGGCAATCGCGGACTCAACGGCCGTCCCGACCCCGTCGATCCCGCGCGTCCCGAGACGCGGATTGCCTGGGGCAACTTCGGGGGCGTCGGCACCACCGAGCCGTTGCTCGGCTCTTGGGATCCCGCCGAGCAACGCTGGTTCCCGCGCCGCGAATGGAAGGCCGTCGGCGCCGCGCTGCCGTGGGTCCCCGTCGCCTTCCCCAACCATGCCGCCTACGGCCGCGCCTCCTTTGACGACGTCCTTTCAGGCAAGCCCGCCGACGCCTCCGAGATCGTCGTGAAGACGTGCGCTTCCCACCTTTTCCTCAACCGCGGCGACCGCTTCGAGCCACGCCCCTTGCCCGCCGAGGCCCAATGGTCCTCCGCCCACGCCCTGGCGGCCGGCGACCTCAACGGCGACGGCCTCGCGGACGTCGTGCTCGCCCAGAACGACTTCGGAATGGACGCCGAATCCACGCGCCAGGACGCCGGGCTGGGGCTGTTGCTCCAGGGCGATGGCACGGGGCGCTTCGTGGCATTGGGCCCGGCCCGCTCCGGCCTCCGCGTCGCCGGGCAAGGCCGCTCCGTGGCCCTCGGCGACCTGGACGCCGACGGACGCGTGGACCTCGCCATGGGGGTGCACGAGGGCGACACGCTATACCTCCGCAACCCATCTCCGGGCGCGCCCGGGGTCGTGACCAACGTCGCCATCGGAACCCGTGTTCGCTGGCGGTTGGGCGAACGCGCCGGCCCCGTCGTTGAGGCCCGCGCCGGGAATGGCTCCAACGGCCAGGATTCCCTCCGCCTCACGATCACCGGCATCCCCGCCGGTGCCACCCTCGAAGCCCGCCCTCCCCGCTGAGCCTCAACACGGGGATCGCACAGGTCCCCGAACGCGGGCCACTCGGCCCGTCCACCAGCGCGACCGGTTCCGAGGCCGCCTGTGCCGATACTCGTCCAAGCGTGCTGAGACGTTCTCGACTCCCCTTCCAAAGGCCCCGAGCCACCGCGAATCGCTCCACCATCGCACGCGCACGGGGCGCGTTCGTCCTCGGCCGTCGGGAGGATGCCGACCGTCGATGCCATTCGCGGCGAGGGGGACGTGCAAGGACTCCCAGGCCGCCTGTCCCAGACTGTTTTTGCCGTAACACGTGCGCCGCATTTTTTTGCAAAAATTGATGTTTGGCTGCGGCCGCTGGGTGCGCAGCATCGAATCGAAGTTTCGCCCGCACCGTCCCCGCCCGACCCAGTCGTCCAAGCCATTGTTCGCGCCATGCTCGACGCACCCACCACCCAACCCGAGCGTCTCTCCGCCGCCGCCGACCCCGCCGACCACGAGGCCTGGGCCTGGCTCCACGCCACCTATCGGCAGCCCATCGGCAACCTCTGCCTCCGCAGCGGCCTCAGCCCCGTCGAGGCCGACGAGGTCATCCACGACGTGCTCCTGCGGCTCTCGCGGCGCATGGTGGCCAAGCCCATCAATCCTCGTGCCACGGGCCTTCGCGCGTGGCTTTCCCAGGTCACCCATCAACGCATCTTCGAGATCCGCCGCCAGCGCGCCCGCCTCGACCTCACCCCCGATGCCCTCCTGCGCATGGCCGAGTGGCTGCCGGGAGCCATGGCCCCGCACTCTGATCCCGACGCGCGGCAGCAACTGGAACAACATCTCTGGGCCGTCTGCCTCGACCGCGTCCGCTCCGCCAGCGCTCCGCGCACGTGGCAAATCTTCGAGGCCTATTCCTTCCATGGCGTCCCGTCCCCCGAGGTCGCCCGGGCCTTCAACACCACGCAGTTCAACGTCCGCATGATCCGCAGTCGCATGATCCGGCGCATCCGACGCCAATGGGACGTCCTCGCCGAGGAGGCCATCGAAATCGACATCGAACCCGACCTTGGCCCCGACGCCCCGTGACCGTCCCCGACTTCATCCCGGCCGGGTACACGTTGCTCCGGCCCTTGTCGGTCCGCCCGGGTTCCTGGGTGTTCTTGGCCCTCAACCCGTCGGGCGCGCACGCGTGCCTCAAGGTCCAGAAAGCCACCCGTCCCGAAGCCCTCGACGAGCTCGCACACGTCCGCCGCCAACTAGAGCCCCTCCTGCCCACCGACGGCTTCATCCCCATGCGCCGTTGGGGCATCGACCGCCCTTCTTCCTGCCTTTGGGAGGAACTGGACCTTGCCGACGACTCCGTCACCGGACGTCGCTTCGACCCGAAGGATGCGTCCCTGTACACCCCGCTCACGCTGGCCACGCACGTCTCCGAGGCCGGGCCCGTGCCCACGTTGGACGTCCTCCATCAAGGCATCCGCATCGCCGGCGCCTTGTCCCGGCTCCATGCGGCCGGCCTGTTCCATCGCGACATCAAGCCCGCCAACATCCTCCTTCGCGGCGGCGCATGGGTCCTCGGCGACTACGGCTCCGTCGGCGAGGCCGGGGCCAGCGTCGAGTTCCCGGGCACCGAGGGCTACGTGCCGCCCGACGGGCTGGGCTCGCCCGCGCTCGACGTCTTCGCCTTGGGCCGTTCGCTCTACGAGGCATGGACGGGGCTGGACCGTTTCCATTTTCCATCCCTGCCGCCGGGGCATCCGCGGTCGCCCGAATGGTCGCGGCACGGTTGGTGCCTCAACGACGTCCTGCTGAAGGCGGGCAACCCGCGCCCCTCCGAACGGTGCCCGACCGCCGCCGGCCTCCGGGTGGCCCTTGAACGCGCGCTCGCGGGACGTCGTCGCATCAGTCGCCGGGGTGCCCTCCTTGCGGGTTTGGGGGCGTCGGCGTCGGGCTTCGGAGCCTACGTCTGGCGCAACCTGCCGTCCCATCGCGCCGTGTGGCGCAAGCTCCCGCCACAGCGTTTCGGCATGGAGGCATGGAAGGGCTCCGAACTCACCTGTGACTGGGCCCGGCGCAGGATCTACTCGGGGGCGGCCGATTCACGGGGCATCATCTTTCATTCCTACAACTTCCAATCCTGGACCAACACGGCCCGGCTTCTTCCCGTCAGCGGACTCCTGGCCGGAGATGCCGTGTTGTCCCCGGACGGCACGGCCCTCGACGTCCTTGCCAACGTTTCCGGCGAGGTGTTCCGCATCCAGGTCGCCACGGGCACCGTGCGGCGCCTGGGCATCGCCGTGCTGGATGACAACGCGTTTGTCGGTCGCCCCTACTTCAATCCCCTCAACGGCCGCGTCGGGCGCTTGTTTGGCTACGGCGACTTCATGGTGCACAACCGCCGATATGAGCTCGACGAGGCCGCGCTGCGCTGGCTCGAAGTGTCCCCATCTGGCCCCGTCCCGTGGCCCCGGTACCAAAATACCCTCTGCTTCCCGTCGGCGGACCGCCTCCAATGGTGGGCGTTCGGTGGCATTGGCAATCCCTCGGGCAAGCAATCCGACACGAGCCTCGGCACCGAGGGCTACGATGGCCGCTTCTATGAGTTGAACGACCTGTGGCGCCTCGACCTGAAGACGGGACGCTGGACTCAGTGCCTGCCGTATCGGCGCTGGAACCCGCGCAACCTCGCCTCGGCCATCGTGCATCCCCCGACCCACGGCGTCGCGTTCCTGACCGGCAGCGCCCGGGGCGCACCCGGCGAGGCCGCCTTCCACCTGTGGCAGTGCGACCCCGACCGCAACCCCGTCCGCCTTCCCAACGCCGGCGACCGCAT
>JBJSZF010000358.1:0-1628 GCA_046090125.1 Verrucomicrobiota bacterium | reverse complement strand
GACCCCGGTTTCCCGCGCGAGAGCACGGGGCGCAGGACGGCCTTGGCGCGTTGGATTGCGAGCCCGGACAACCCGTTGACGGCGCGCGTCGCGGTCAACCACGTCTGGGGCCGTCATTTCGGTTCCCCCTTGGTCCCGACGGTCTTCGACTTCGGTCGCAAGGGAACCCCTCCTGCCAACCAACCCCTCCTCGACGCGTTGGCCGTCGAGTTCATGGAACATCGCTGGAGCCTCCGTCATCTCCATCGCGTGATCGTCCTGTCCGCCGCGTACCGGATGGAATCGACGGTCGCCGGGGCGGACGTGGAAATGGGCAAGGACCCGGAGAACCGCCGTCTGTGGCGTCGCGTTCCGCTGCGCATGGAGGCGCAGGTGGTGCGTGACTCGTTGCTCGCCCATGCCGGCCTCATCGAGGCGGTGATGGGCGGGCCCGTCGTGCCGTCCGACGCGCAGGGGACGTCCCGCCGTCGCAGCCTCTACTTCCAGCATTCCAACAACGAGCGGAACGCGTTCCTCGCGACGTTTGACGACGCCACGGTCAAGGAATGCTACCGGCGCGATACGAGCATCGTGCCGCAGCAGGCGTTGGCCCTGCTGAACGCGCGCGTCGTGCATGACGCCGTGCCGGACATTGCCCGCCGGATCGCCGCGCGCTCAGGCGTGGAGGACGACCGCCGCTTTGTCCGCGAGGCCTTCGTTGCCTTGCTGGGCTTTGAGCCGGGCGCGCGGGAAATGGAGGCGAGCCTGCAGGCCATGGCTGCATGGCGGAACCCCAGCACGTCCAGCGGCGCCAAGGCCAACGCCAACGCCGACGCCGCATCCCAGCGCGCCCGCGAGGGCCTCGCATGGTCCCTGATCAACCACACCGACTTCGTCACGATCCGTTGACCACCATGAACCCCCGCCCTCCAGCCGCAGCCACGGGACGCCTGTCGCGCAGGACCTTCCTTGCGGACCTGGGCATGGGCTTCACGGGCTTGGCCTTGGGAGCCGCCCTCGCTCGTGACGGCGTCGCCCGCGCCTCCGCCCCGGGCTGGTCGCCGCCCGATGGACGCCCGCACTTCCGGCCCCGCGCCAAGAGCGTCATCTGGCTCTTCATGAACGGTGGCGTCAGCCACATGGAAAGCTTCGACCCGAAGCCGATGCTCAACGTCCATGCGGGCAAGACCATCGCGCAGACCCCGTTCGCGCATGTGCAGGATCCCAAGCGCCTCGCCCTCGAGCGCCTGGTCGTGCCAGATGCGAACGGCAACCAACGCAACACCCTCTATCCCCTCCAGGTCGGGCATCGTCGCCATGGCAAGGCGGGCATCGAGGTCAGCGACTGGTTCCCGCACATCGGCCAGCAGGCCGACCGCATTGCCTTTGTGCGTTCCCTTTGGACCACGGACAGCAACCACGGCGCGCAGACCCAGTTCCACTCCGGGCGACACCAGAACGACGGCGACTTCCCGACCTTGGGCGCATGGGTTCACTATGGGCTGGGTTCACTCAACGAGAACCTGCCGCAGTTCATCTCCATTGGGACCCGCGAGTACTGGAACAAGCGTGACGGCCACTATCTCGGGCCGGCGCACGACGCCGTGCCGTTGCGGATCGACCCGGCCAACCCGCTCGACTTTGGGCGG
>JBJSZF010000357.1:0-3369 GCA_046090125.1 Verrucomicrobiota bacterium | reverse complement strand
CGAACGCCCCCGCGCCGCAGCGGTGGCTGCCCGCCATGCACAGGTGGCCGCCCGCCTCCTGCCAACGCGCGCCCCAGACACCCCGCCGCAGTGCCTCGATCTCTCCGCTTGCCTGACCCATTCCCCCGGGATGTTGCCGGGAGGGGAGCTGTCGTCCTTGCCCGTCGGCCACCATGTCATCGATGGCACGCCCTTCGACCTCCGCGGCATCCTTCGCCTGGAGGCGACCAACTACTACGGGAATCACCGCCGCAGCGGCCGCTGGCTGCCCGCCTCCCTGCCGACGTCCCAGGCCCGCGGCATCCCGGTGCGCCGTGCCTGCCATCAGCTCGCGCTCCTGCATGGCGTCTCGGACCTCGAAGAAGCTCCCGGCCGGGAAGTCGCCCGCTGGCGAGTGCACTACCAGGATGGGGGCACGGCCGAGTTCCCCATCCGCCACGGCATCGAGGTCTCAGCTTGGCGGTGCCGCGCGACGGACATCGCCAGCGCCGGTGCCTTGCCCCCGGCTTGGTCCGCTCGATTGCCCGCCCCGCACGACGACACCGTGTCTTGCCTCTACAAGGTTGTTTGGACCAACCCGCGCCCCAACGAGCCCGTGAACCGGCTCGACTTCCTGCTCCCCGCCGGCGTGCAAGCACGGCCGTTCGTCGTGGCCATCACCATCGACCCATGAGCTTCCCTTGTGCGCTCCCGCGCGCCATCCCCCTGTGGGATGACCGCTTGTCCTCGCAGCCGAAACACGGCCAAGCTTCCCCCAACATCGATGACGCCTGACACCCTCATCGTCGTCCCCACCTTTAACGAACGCGACAACCTGCCGCAGCTCGTGCGCCGCATCATGGCCCAGCCTGTCGAGGTGGACGTGCTCGTCGTGGACGACAACTCCCCCGACGGCACGGGGCGCATGGCAGACGAGATCGCCGCCTCCAACCCACACGTGCATGTCCTGCACCGGCCCGGCAAGCAGGGCCTCGGGCGCGCCTACATCGCCGGGTTCCAGTGGGCCCTCCATCGCTCCTACGAGTTCGTCATGGAGATGGACGCGGACTTCTCCCACAACCCCACCGACATCCCCGCATTCCTGGAGGCCGCACGCACGCACGACGCCGACCTCGTCCTGGGTACCCGCTACCTCAAGGGCATCCGCGTCATCAACTGGCCCCTGCGCCGCCTGCTCCTGAGCCTCGCCGCCGCACGCTACGTCCAGCTCATCACGGGCATGCCCATCTCCGACCCCACCGGCGGCTTCAAGTGCTTCCGTCGCCGCGCCCTCGCATCCCTCGGCCTCGATGCCGTCCGCTCCAATGGCTACAGCTTCCAGATCGAGCTCACCCATCGCATCTGGCGGCGCGGAGGCCGCATCGCCGAGATCCCCATCACCTTCGTCGATCGCTACCAAGGCACCTCCAAGATGTCCAAGGCCATCGTCCGCGAGGCCCTCTGGATCGTCTGGAAGCTCTGGCTAGAGAACGCCCTGCAACGCCATCCCCGCGCCGACGCCATCCCACACCCCACGGCGGCCGGCCATCCTGCGTCCCAGTCCCAAGGCTCGCCCTCCCCCGCCCGCACCGCTCCCCATTCATGAACCTGCATTCGGAATCCTTCGGAACCCTCCCGGACGGGCGCCCCGTCCGCCGCGTCACCCTCTCCACCCCCGGCGGCGCGCGCGTCCAGTGCATCAACCTCGGCCTCGCCATCACCCGCATCGACGTCCCGGACCGCCACGGCCGCCCCGGCAACGTCGTCCTCGGCTTTGACTCGCTGGAACGGTACGCGCAAAGGCACCCCTTCTTTGGCGTCGTCGCCGGACGCTACGCCAACCGCATCAGCAAGGGGCGCTTCACCCTCGATGGCGTCGTCCACCAGCTCGCCATCAACAATGGCGAAAACCACCTCCACGGCGGCCTGGTCGGGTTCGACAAGAAGCTGTGGGACATCGTCGCGATGGACGCCGGCCCGTCGGCCGCCTCCGTGGAGTTCGCGCTCCGGAGCCCCGACGGCGACGAGGCCTACCCCGGCAACCTCGACGTCCGCGTCCGCTACTCCTTCCATCCCGACCACTCCCTCCACATCACCTACCGAGCCACGACCGACCGCGCCACCGTCCTCAACCTCACCAACCACAGCTTCTTCAACCTCTCCGGCGCCGGCACGATCTTGGACCACGTCCTGCGCCTCGGCGCGTCCCGCTACACGGCCGTCGGGCCCGGGCTCATTCCGACGGGGGAGCTCGCCGCCGTCGCGGGCACGCCGCTGGACTTCACGCAGCCCTTGGCCATCGGGGCGCGCGGCATGGAGGCGGGCCTGCATGTGCCGGGCTACGACCACAACTTCGTGCTCGATCCCGAGCCGGGATCAGCCCTGGCCCTCGCGGCCGACGTGCACGACCCCGCCAGCGGCCGGACCCTGACCTGCCACACGGACCAGCCCGGCCTTCAGCTCTACACGTTCAACTTCGCGCCGCCCGAGGGCATCCTCTGCTCCGACAACGTCCTCTTCGGCCGGCACGGAGCCTTCTGCCTTGAGACGCAGCACTTCCCGGACTCGCCCAACCACCCGCACTTCCCCAGCACCGTCCTGCGGCCCGGCGCGACCTTTGCCTCCACCACCGTCTATCGCTTCGGCGTCCGCTGAGGAAGCGTCCCGCCACCCGTCTCACCCCGTCCCCCTTCCTGCCCCATGCCACGCCCCGCCTCCATCCGTCTGTTCATCAAGCCCGGCTGCCCTTGGTGCCACGAGGCCATCGACTGGCTCGACGAGCGCGGGATCCGCTACGACGTCCTCGACGTGATCCGCAACCCCGCGGCCCGCGCCGAGATGCTGGAACTCACCGGCCAAACCAAGGCGCCCTCCATCGACGTGGATGGCCACGTCCTGGCAGACTTCGGCGCGGACGAGCTGGAGGCGTGGTGGTCCCGGATGGGGTTTGGGACTTGAGGGTGCGCGGGTAAACCGGGGGCCGCCGACGCCCTCGGCAGCCCCCGCGGAACGGCGACCGGCGCGGGCCTAGTCTTCGCCCTGGGCCTTGGTGTAGCCAGGCTTGCCCTCGAAGGCCTGGAGCTTCTCGATGTGCATCCAACGCAGGCCCTCGCGCTCCACGGCGGCCAGCACGGCCGCCACGTCAGCCTGCGGCACGTCCAGCGCCGGAGTGTGCAGCATCAGGCGGCAACGGTGCTGGTCCACCACGTCGGTCTGCGTGCCCGTCAGCGGATACACCACGGTGCCGCGGTTGGAGATCATCTTCAGCTTGAAAGCCGTGCCGGCCGCCGCGGCCTCGACCTTGGGTCCCAGCGCCGCCGGGGGCAGCGCCGCCTCCACGAACACGTCGATGCCCACCACCTCGCGACGCGCGGGCCGGACAAGGTCGAT
>JBJSZF010000356.1:0-8830 GCA_046090125.1 Verrucomicrobiota bacterium | reverse complement strand
GGACATGGATGGAGCCGGGGGCCTCGTCGGCCAAGGGCTCGTCCTCGACGGCCAGCCCGAGCCATTCGGCGGCGGCCCGGACGATGCCGCCGACGGAGGGCAGCACCTCCAGTTGGTTGGCATAGTTGCACGGGACGTAGGTGTCGGGGCGCGTGAGTCGGCGCACCTCGACGGCGACGCCGGCCTTCTCGGCGACGGTGGCGGCGACCTCGGCGCCGAATCCACACGTGCGGTTGTCCTCGTGGACGACGATGAGGCGCCGGGTCTTGCAAACGCTTTCGAGGACGGCGGCCTCGTCCCATGGGCTGATGGAACGTAGGTCGAGGACCTCCGCTTGGACGCCGGCATCCGCCAACTCGGCGGCGGCCCGCTCGCACAGCGGCACGGTGGCGCCCCAACCCACCAAGGTCAGGTCCGAACCCTCGCGTACCCGGCGGGCCACCCCGGGCGGGATGCGGACATCGTCCAAGGCTTGGGAGGAGGCGACGGCGGCGTCGTTGAGGAGGACCTTGGGGTACAGGAACAGCGTGGGACGGCCGCCTTCGAGGACGGCCCGGAGCAGCCCGGCGGCGTCGTGGGCATTGGAGGGCATGACCACGTCCAGCCCGGGCACGTGCGCGAACGTGGATTCCAGCGTTTGGGCATGGAACGGCCCCAGCCCGGGTCGGTAGCCGCCGCAGGGTGCCATGACGACGACGGGCGCGCGCCAGCC
Source organism: Verrucomicrobiota bacterium (assembly GCA_046090125.1). Lineage (GTDB taxonomy): Bacteria > Verrucomicrobiota > Verrucomicrobiia > Limisphaerales > UBA9464 > UBA6176. Next base: position 8,118 of record JBJSZF010000356.1, on the reverse strand, counting down.
CCCGTTCGTGCGCCAGGACATCGAGCCCAGCTCCGACGCGACCTGGTTGAAGCACAAGGGGAGGAAGTCGGCGAACTGGATGAGAGCCACGGGCCGGCCGCCGGCCAATGCGCGGCCCACGCTCACACCCACGATTAGGCTCTCGGACAACGCCGAGTTCACGACGCGCCCCGGGAACGCCCGGCTAAGCCCGCGGGTGAGGCCGAACACGTCGCCCTTCGGGTCTTCGATGTCCTGGCCCAGAAGCGAGACGCGCGCGTCCGAGCGGAGGGCGTCGTGGAGGACGGAGCGCATGGCGCCCAGGAGGGTGATGGGTTCGCCCGTGGCCGGGCCCTGCGCCTCGTTGAGGCCGCAGCCTTTCCAGGGCTCGCGTGCGTCGTGGTTGGCCTCCGGGTTGGGGCTGGCCAAGGCGATGGCCGCCGCCTCGCGAACCTCCTGCTCGATGCGGCGGCCCAGGTCCTCGAGGTGCGGCCGCGTGACGCCACGTTCCACCAGCCACGACGACAGCCGGAGGATGGGGTCGGCAGACTGACGGGCGGACGCGATCTCCTCCTCGGCCCGATAGACGCGCTCGTCATCGGCATTGGTGTGGTGGGTGAGCCTCTGGACCTTGAGCACGACGATGGCGGGCTTGCCATCCGCACGCATCCGGCGCACGACCGCGCCCATCGCGTCCATGCAGGCGATGGGGTCCGTGCCGTCGATGCGATGGATGGGAATGCCCATGAAGGCGTCGGGCGGGATGTCGTCGCCCGTGTCGTAGAAGGTGCGCCCCTGGGTGTGCGTGGAGATGGCGAGGCCGTTGTCCTCGACGAGGAAGAGGACAGGCAAGCGGGCGCGGGCGGCCTCGGACAGCGCCTCGAGGACCTCGCCCTGCTGGGTGGTGCCATCGCCCATGGCGCAAACGACGACGGGGCGACCGTCCGGCGCGTCGCCCGGCACCGTCCGCTGCCGGACCTCATGGGCGACGCCCACGGCCTGGAGGGCGTTGTTGCCCACGGGCCCCACCATGCTGAGGACATGCAGGGCCGGGGCGCTCAGGTGGGCGCTCATTTGCCGGCCGGCGGAGTGGGACTCGCGGGTGCACACGAGCCCGTGGAGGAAGTCCAGCGGGGTCATGCCGCGGGCCAGCATGAGGGCCTTGTCCCGGTAGTGAAGGTGGAGCCAGTCCTGCGGCAGCAAGTGGGCAGCCAGCGCGGCGCTGGACTCGTGCCCCGCCCCGCCCACGTGGAAGAAGGCCTCGCCGCGATGGATCAGCTCCATCTCGACGCGGTCCAGCCACCGTGCCGTGACCATGGCGCGCCAGAGCCCCAGCACGTGCTGGCAGGGGTCATGGCGCGACACGGACGGCATCGTGGGCAGGGTGTCCCTCAACGCGGTGGACCCGGGGGCCGGTGGACTTGGAAAGCCCTCCGTTCCCGGCGGAAGCGCTCGCATGTCAGCACTCTAGGGCGATGCCATGGGAAAAGGCCAGCCCAGGGGTGGGGTCCTCGGCTGGGCAGGGGACGTCCTCCGGGCACGCCGGCGGCACGTGACCGGCGGGCGACATCGGCATGAGCAACACGTCACAAAATGCGTGCCGACTCTTGCATCGTGGGATAAACGCCAACCCATCCCTGATTCGAAACAAGGCCGCCACGTTGGTCCTGAAGCGTGGCGATCTGGCGTCGATGCGGGGGCAACACCCTAGTCACGTATGAAGAGAACATCACGACTGACCACGGCCGTGGCCGTCGCCCTTGCGGCGGCCGGGCTCCATGCGGGCTCGTTCACGAGCGACTTCAGCAATCCGGCCCAAACCGGCCTGACACTGATCGGCGGCGCACGCGCCAATGGCGACCCCTACCCGGCCATCGCCAATGGCGTCCTCGCCATCACCTATGCCGAGGGCTCGCTCGCCGGCACCGTGATCCTGGACGACCTCGACGCCGGGCAGGCGATCTCGGGGTTCACCATGAACTTCAAGCTCCGCATCGGCGGCGGCACCTCCGACCCCGCCGACGGCATCTCGATCTACTTCGGATCAGACCTGCAAGGCGTCGCGTTTGGCGAGGAAGGGCCGGACGGCGGCCAAGGGTTGGCCGTGTGCTTTGACACGTTCAACAATGGCGACAACGAGGCCCCGGCCATCGACGTGAAGTACGCGGGCAACCTGGTCGCGCGGGTGCCTTTCACGGCCGGCAACATCCAGAGCGACACCTTCAGCAACGTCAGCATCACCCTGAAGAGCAACGGCACGCTCGACCTCGTGTACAAGGGCCAGACGGTTCACTCGAACCTGCTGATCCCCGGCTACACCTACGGCGCCGGCAAGTTCGCCTTCGGCGCGCGCACCGGCGGCGCGTGGTCCAACCACTGGATCGACGACCTCAGCATCTCCACGACGGTCGCCGGCGCGGCGGCCGCACCCACGGTCGCCACCGCACCCGCATCGGCCACGGTCAACGAGGGCGGCAACGTGACCTTCACCGCATCGCCGGCGGGCACGCCTCCCTTCCAAATTCAATGGCTCCGCAATGGGCAACCCATCGCGGACGCCACCGGCCTGAGCTACGCCATCGCGGGCGTCCCTGGCGCGTTGAACGGCACCAAGTATTCCGTCCGGTTCAGCAACGCCCAGGGTGAGGTCACCAGCCCCGAGGCCACGCTCACGGTCAACCCCGACGTTGTCGCCCCCACGGTCGTCGGCGTCAGCGGGTCCGAGCTCTTCAACTCCGTCACGGTGCGCTTTTCCGAGCCCGTCACCGCCGCCTCGGCGGGCGCGGCCGGCAACTACTCCATCCCCGGCCTCACCATCTCCGGGGTCACCGTGCTCAACCCGACAACCGTGTCGCTGGCCACCTCCAAGCAGACGCCGGGCTCGCGCTACACGCTCGCCATCAACAATGTCGCCGACGTCGCCAGCGTGCCCAACACTGTCGCCGCCGGCACCCAGAAGGAGTTCGGCGCGTGGGTCCTCGCGCAGGGCTTCGTGAAGTTCGAGTCCTTCCTCAACATCGGCGGCACCCCCATCCAGGGCCTGCTGGACGACCCGAAGTACCAAGCCAACGCGCCCGACGCCTCCGGCTTCCTCGGCTCGTTTGACAGCCGTTGGTTCTACCCGACGGACGCCACCGAGAACTACGGCGCGCGCATCACGGGCTGGTTCACCCCGCCCTCCACCGGCAGCTATCGATTCTTCTCGCGGTCGGACGATGCCTCGCAGTTGTCCCTGAGCAGCGACGCCAACCCGGCCAACCTCGTCCAAATCGCCGAGGAAACCGGCTGCTGCAATGGCTTCCTCGAGCCCGGTGCCGCCCAGACCTCCGAGCCCGTCGCCCTCGTGGGCGGGCAACGCTACTACCTCCAGTTCCTCTACAAGGAGGGCGGTGGCGGCGACTACGGCCAGGTCGCGTTCCGCAACGAGAACGACACGACCGCCTCCGGCCTGCTCACCCCCATCGCGGGCTCCTTCCTGAGCACCTACGCCAACCCCGACGCGGCCACGCTCAACGTCACGAGCAGCCCTGCCAGCCTCACCGGATCCGAGAACACCAGCGTGAGCTTCTCCGTCGCCGCCACCGGCACGCCCGCGCCGCTCGTCATCCAATGGCAGCGCGCCGAAGCCGGCTCCTCCTCCTTCAAGGACATCGCAGGGGCCACCGGAGCCAAGTACACAACCCCCATCCTCAAGAAGTCCTCCGACGACCAGGCCCAGTATCGCGCCCTCGTCCGCGTCCCCGGCAAGGAGCTGGCCACCGCGCCCGCGCTCCTCACCGTCATCATCGACACCACCCCGCCGTCCATCGTCGCCGCCGTCGCCGGTGACAACCTCAAGGCCGTCACCTTGTCCTTCTCCGAGGACATGCTCGCCGCCGGCCTCGCCACGGCTGCGAACTACACCGTGTCCGGCGTGACCGTCTCCGCCGCCACCGCCGTCAACGCCCGCACCGTGCGCCTCACGACCTCCCCCATGGCCGAGGGTGCGGCGCTCACCGTGACGGCCTCTGGCATCAAGGATTCCGTGGGCAACACCATCGTTGCCCCCGGCAACGCCGCCGCCTTCACCAGCCCCCTCATCGTGCCCGGCGTCCTCAAGTTCGAGGCCTTCACCGGCATCGGCGGCGTCCTCCCCAGCGACCTCCGCAACAACCCCAAGTTCCCCAACTCCCCTGACGCCGTCCGCCTCGTGCAGGCCTACGAGCTCGGCGGCTTTGGCGACAACTACGGCGCTCGCATCAAGGGCTTCTTCACGCCCACCACCACCGGCGACTACGTCGCCTACATGGCCGCCGACGACGGCGGCGAGCTGTACCTCAGCACCGACGACTCCGAGTCCAACAAGCGCCTCGTCGCCGTCGAGCCCGTCTGGGCCAACTCCCGTGAGTGGGTGACTGCCGACTCCGGCGACCGCCGCCCCGAGACGGCCAAGCTGGATCCGGCGCAAACCGCGCCCAACGTCTCCCTCCCCATCCGCCTCGTTGCCGGGCAACGCTACTACACGGAGCTCGTCTGGAAGGAAGGCGGCGGCGGCGACCATGGCGCGGCCAAGTTCGTCCTCGCCAGCGAGACCCCGGAGAATGGCTCCTCCCCCACCGCGGGCGCCGTCCTCTCCACAGCCGTCAGCCCGGCTACCCTCGCCGAGCTGTCGCTTCCGACCGACGTCCGCTCGGACCTCGGTTCCGGGGGCGCCCGCGGCTTCAAGGCCCGTGTCAACCAGGTGAACCAGATCGGAACCACCGGCCTGCCCACGTTCATCTACCGCGCCGAGCAACAGCTCGCCGGCATCATCGACACGAACTCCGCCAACCTCTCCGGCGCGATCAATGGCATCTTCAACGTGTCCGGCATCATCAACTGGAACCAGGACGCCGGCACCACCGAGGCTGGCAACTTCCGCAACGACTCCAGCCCGGCCTATCCAGACGAGCCCATCCTCGGCATCCCGGGCATCGGCAAGGAAACCACCGCCACCGACAACATTGCCGGCGAGGTCATCTCCTACCTCGAGTTCAGCAAGGCCGGCGTGTACTTCATGGGCGTCAACTCCGACGACGGCTTCGCCGTGTATCCGACCGACAAGGCCCCCGCCAACAACATGGGCGTCTATGTCACCGTGGGCGGCCAGACCACCGGCTTCTACGCCGTGGCCGGCGGCACCGACAAGGGCGGCGTCTTCCAGCCCATCACCGCTCCCCTCACCGGCAAGCTGGTCCTCGCCGACCCGCCCCTCGCCGATGCGCCGCTCAAGAACGGCGACGCCATCAAGGGGAACATTGCCGTCATCGACCGCGGCGTCGTGACGTTTTCCTCCAAGGTCACCCATGCCCTCAACGCCGGCGCCATCGGCGTCATCATGGTCAACAGCCGCGACCCGGACAGCGGCGAGGGCAAGTTCCCCATCATCATGGGCGGCGCCGTCGTGAACTTGCCCGCCGTCATGGTGAGCAAGGTCCAAGGGGCCCAGATCAAGGCCCTCGCGGGCACCGACACCATGGTCACCATCGCGCCCGACACCACCTCGAAGGTCCTCGGCTCCTTTGACGGCGGCCGTGGCGCGTCGGACACCATCTTTGCCTTCAACGTGACCCAGCCCGGCCTCTACCCGATGCGCCTCCTCTGGTTCGAGGGCGGCGGCGGGGCCAACCTGGAGTGGTTCACCGTGACCTCCGACGGCACGAAGGTCCCCATCAACGACCCGTCCAACCCCAACGCCATCAAGGCGTATCAAACCCGCACGTTCACCCCGGGCAGCACCGTGTCCGGCAACCCGCCGGCGGGCCTCTCCGGCGCGCCGCTCACAAACGTGACCGTGGACGCCGCCAACAAGACCATCACGGCCGACGTCCCGCCGACCGGCGATCAGGGCTACCTGACCATCTCGCCCGCCGTGCTCATCAAGTCCGTCGAGCTCGTGAACGGCAAGCTCATCATCAAGTACTGAGCCTTGCCCATGCCCGTCCCAGGTGACGGGCTCGCACCGGGGCGGCTGGAGTCATCCAGCCGCCCTCTTTTCATGCCCGAAGGGCACGAGGGGATTGGCTCTGCACGCCGCAGGTCTCTACCGACCGGGGTTGCCCCCCAGCGTCCGCCCCATCCACTCCAGCATCTCGGACCACATCTCCGGCGTGTACGCGTGTCCCACGTTGGGATACACGACGCTCTTGAACTCCGACGCCCGACCCTCCAGCGCCCACGCCGGTCCGGCCGCGCGCTCGATGGCCCGGATCCCGGACACCGGCGAGCCCGCGTCTTGGTCTCCATTGAGGCACAGCAACGACCGGGGAGCCACGCACGCCACCACCGCCTCCGTGTCGAACTGCCCCAACAGCCCTGGCACGTAATAGTAGATCCCGTGGTACTTGAGCCCGCCTGACGCCAACAAGTCCTCATAGCGCGTCAGGCACGCCACCGCGACGCCGGACCGAATCCGCTCGTCGAGCGCCATCAACCACCACGTGCGCGTGGCGCCCATGCTGATGCCCGTGGCACCGATCCGCGAGGCATCCACCTCCGGCCGCGAGCACAGGTAGTCCAAGGCCATCAGGTCATCCCGGAGCAACATCCCCCACAACGATCGCCCCAGCCACAGCTCGAGCTTGGACGCGCTCATCTCGCCGGCCGAGCCTCGTTCGCCGTCGGGCCCCTTGCCGTGGCGCTCGCCGAAGCACGGCGCGTCAATGGCAACCACGGCGTAGCCCCGTTGGACCAATTCCAACCCGGGTTGCGCGGGCGTATGCCGGGCCTGGAACAACTCCACCTTGCCGCCGTCGTATTCCCCCCCGTGCCAATGGCAATAAACGATCCCGGGGACCTTGCCGGTGCGCCCCTTGGGCAGGAGCAGGACGCCGGGAACCACCGACCCGGCGCCGTTGTCGAAGGCGAACCGTTCTTCCAGCCATGTCCCGTGGTCCACGGTTTCCCGCACGGTCACCAGCGGACGGGCCGGGCGCGGCGGGATTTTGCCCAACACCTGCCACAAGCGAGCCCGCACCTCCTCCCGTTGACGGGCAGCCCCCTCTCGCGTGCCAGCAACCCGGAACGCCGGAACCCCGCCTGCCGCCCTCAGGATGGCCATCCCTGCCGAGCCCTGTGGTGTCGCATCCGCCGTCATGGCTCGCACCATGCACCCGAGCCCCAGCCCCCATCCAGCCGCCATCCTCCATGCCGACGCGCCCCGCTGCTCCATGGCGCGAGGCTATCGACCCAGCAACGCCAGGTAACGCTCCAATCGCTCCGCCTCCGGTCGGTTGCGCCGGTCCTTGTGCAGCAAGTGTAGGTTCGAAACCATCCGGTGCAGGATGCGACGTGGGCTCAGGGGCTGGAGCACGGATTCGTCATGCTCCACCGAGAACTGCCGGAGCCGCCGCACGCAGTCGGCGCGCGTCAGCAATCGTCCCTCGTGGAAGGCGTCGATGTAATGCTCCTCCCGGGCCGTCTGGTACCGGCACAGGAAATGCCCGGGCATGCCAATCCCCGTCACGGGAAGACTCAGGCGGCGGCTGACGAGCAGGTAAACCACCCCCAGCGTGATGGGGATCCCCTTGCGCCGGTCCATCACCAGGTTGAGGTAGCTGTTGCCCGGGTCGTAGTAGTCCTCCTCGTTCCCGCGAAAGCCCAGCTCCCCGAAGAGAAACTGGTTGATGCGCTCCAGCATCGCGGACCCCGTCGTCGCCAACGGCATGGATTCCCGGAGGGTTCCCGCCCAATCATCCAACTGCGCCCGGTACGCCTCCACCGGCGCATCCGGATAGCGCGTCCTCACGAACCACCAGGCCCCCTCCTCCAGGTCGATCCCCTCGCCCTGCCGCGACAGGAACGCGCCCCAGGCCGTCTCCGCGGCCGCGCGCCCCATGGCTTGCAGCAACTGGCCTACCTTCCGTCGCACGGCTGGGTCCGGGTGCCATCGATGCCCCCGCAACCACCCCTCCGTCGCGGGGCCACCGGACAACAGGCGCTTGCGTATCGGCTCCGACACCGCCGGGTCGTCGTCGGCCAGCAACGTCACCAAGGCTGACTGCAAGCCCGGCGCGGGTGGGCCGTCGCCCTGCCGTTCATCCGTGGGTTTCATGATCTCAAGAGCCGCCGGCGGGTCGTCCGACACCATGACGAGGCCGCAAGGCACTCCCATGAAGTGCG
>JBJSZF010000355.1:0-1117 GCA_046090125.1 Verrucomicrobiota bacterium | reverse complement strand
CGTCGGGGTTCACGCGTGGAGGGGGGCGGGGTTAACGACGCGGTCCGCCGCCACCGAAGGGGCTGCCGAAAGGTGAAGCCGGGGCGGACGCGGAGGTGGGTGGCGGCCCGCCCTTGGAACCGACGACGAGGGCGTCGCCTTCTTGGATGCCCTCGAGGACTTCATAGCTGGCGCCGTCGTTGATCCCGATCTTGACCGTGACGGCCTGTACGATGGGCTTGCCGTCGGGGCTGTTGGTGCCGGTCGCGAGGTAGAGGGTGCGGAGGGTGGGGCCTTCGTAGGAGGGGCGCGGGGCTTGGCTGCCGCCGCCTGCACCACCCGCTCCACCGGGACCACCGCCCATGCCGCCGCCACCACCACCGCCGGGTCCGCCGCCCATGCCACCGCCGCCGCCGCCACCTCCCTCGGCCCGACGGCGTCGCATTTCGGCCATGAACTTCTCGTACTTCTCCTTTTGCTCGGGCGTAAGGGTGGCGAGCCACTTGTCGCGCTCCTCGTCGGTGGGGCGGCGGAACTGGCCGTTGGCCATCCACGGGGGCGTGGGAAGGTCCTCCATGCCCGATGGGCGTGGGCGACGGGAGATGTCGTTGGTGGAGACCTGGTTGGTGGCGGGGAGGGTGGTGAGGCCGAGGGTGACGGGGGAGAAGCGAAGGGCGGAGGCGGGGATGCGGAGGACGTTGGTCTTCTCGGAGGTGATGATGTTGGCGTTGGCCGTCATGCCGGGGCGGAGCTTGAGGTCGGGGTTGTTGACCTCCACGACGGTGGTGTAGGTGATGACGTTTTGGTTGGTGGTGGCGGCGTAGCGCACCTGGCGGACCTTGCCGTTGAATCGGCGGTTCTGGAAGGCATCGACGCCGAAGTCCACGCGCTGGCCGACGTCCACGGAGCCGATGTCGGCCTCGGAGACGGCGAGTTCGATCTGCATCTTGGCGAGGTCGTTGGCGATGGTGAAGAGGGTGGGGGTGTTGAAGGAGGCGGCGACGGTCTGGCCGGCATCGACGTTGCGGACGATCACGACGCCGTCGATGGGGGCGTAGATGGTGGTGCGCTGGAGGTCCACGCGGGCGCTTTCGACGGCGGCCTCGCGCATCTTGACGTTGGCGGCGGCCTGCTGGAC
>JBJSZF010000354.1:0-22549 GCA_046090125.1 Verrucomicrobiota bacterium | reverse complement strand
CGCGCCGGACCAGGTGCCGCCGGACGACCATCGGCCGCATCGGCTGGCGGAGGGCTTGAACCATCCCGCGAACGTGGGGTCGATCACCACAGGGCTGGCGACGGCGTTGGGGATGCCCCGTGAAGCATTGGCGCAGAGGGTGGCGGAGAACTTCGGGCGTTGGTGGGGGATCTGAGCGGCGGCGGCTTTCTCGGATGGGAGTGCAAGGTTCGGGTGTCCCGGCACGTTCCCAGCTTGAAGCAATGACGCGCGACTCGTGGTTGAAGCGGCGGCACCGATGCGTCGGTGGCCTTGGAATGGCGTTGACATCCCAAGGGACAACCCTCGCATGGCCAAGCCCGGTGGAGGGCGATGGTTGCAGGCGTGAAGTCGGGCGTCAGGAACGGGCGAATTTTCAAATGAACTCACTTCGTGTAGCAGGATGGGGCCGGGGCTGGTCGGTGGCGGCAGGCGTGGCCGCGATGGCGTTGATGACGGCGGCGCACGCGGGTGCGGTCTTCGAGGACGACTTCGAGGGCGCGTCGCGTCCCGAGTGGTCGTCATCCACGCGGGACAACACCTATCCGGCGGTGTTCTCGCGGTTCCTGGGCCGGATGAACAACGAGCGCGCGGAGCTGACGTTGACGGGGCTGACGGCCGGGGCGTCCTACCAAGTGTTGTTCGACCTGCACGTGCTGGACTCATGGGACGGGAGCAACTCGCCGGGGCCGGACACGTTCCGGGTTTTGGTGGACGGGGTGGCGGCGTTGGACCGGACGATCTCGCAGTTTGGCGGGACGCAGACGTGGACGATCCCGCCGGATGTCAAAGGCCAACTGGGTTTCAGCGGCTGGGAGGATTCCATCTTTCGCCGGGTGCCGGTGACGTTCACGGCGTCGGCCAGCACGGTGGTGCTGGGGTTTGAAGGCGCGAACCTGCAGGATATCAACGACGAGTCCTGGGGCATCGACAACGTCGCCGTCTGGAATGTCTCGGACTTGGCGGCGCAAGGCTTCGTGACCAGCACGTTGCCTGCCGAGGGCGAGGCGCGTGCGATGGCCGTGGACCTGTTCGAGCTGGACGCATTGGTGGTGCTGGACGAGGCGACGGCGACGGACCCGGGCCAGCACGAGATGCGGGGCGCGGGGCCGAACCGGACGTTTGGGGACGGGGATGACGTGGTGATGGCCTTGGAGGCCTCGCGCCTGGGGAATGGTCGGGGGCTGCGATTGCGGGTGGCTTCGGGGGCGTTGCCGTCGGGATTGTGGCGCTACCGGAGCGGCTCCGGCATCCGGGACGTCGATGGGAATGCCGTCGCCGTGTTGACGCGCGGCTTCGAGGTGTTGGCTCCCGCGCCCGTGTTCGAGGACACCTTCGAGGGGCGCAACCGCCCGGAATGGTCTTCCACGTCGCGGGACGCGGCGTATCCGACGGTGTTTTCGCGGTTCCTCGGCCGACAGGGGAATGGGCGGGTCGATCTGACGTTGTCGCGGCTGACGGCGGGGGCGTCCTACACGGTGTTGCTGGACCTGTACGTGATCGACTCGTGGGATGGGAACGACTTCGGGCCGGACACGTTCCGGGTCCTGGTGGACGGGGTGGCGGCGTTGGACCGGACGATCTCGCAGTTTGGCGGGACGCAGACGTGGGGGATGCCGCCGAACGTGAAGGGTCAGCTGGGGTTCGGCGGCTGGGAGGATTCCATCTTTCGCCGGGTGCCGGTGACGTTCACGGCGTCGGCCAGCACGGTGGTTCTCGGGTTTCAAGGGGCGAACCTGGAGTCCTTGGACAACGAGTCCTGGGGCATCGACAACGTGGCCGTCTGGAAGACCTCGGACCTCGCGGCGCGGGGCTTTGCGGGCACGACGTTGCCGGGCGAGGGCACGGCGTCGGCGGTGGCGTTGGATCGCTTCGAGACGTGGGCGTTGCTCGACTTGGACCCGGCGACGTCCACGTCGGCGTCGGTGCATGAGATGCGCGGCGCGGGTCCGAACCGGATGTTTGGGGACGGGGACGACGTGGTGATGGCATTGCAGGTGTCGGGCACGGGCGCGCCGGGGCGCCTGCGGATGTTGATGCCGGGCGGGCCCTTGCAGCCTGGGTTGTGGCGGTATCGGACGTTGCCCGGGTTGCTGGCGGGGGGCGGGGCGGAGGTGGCTCCGTTCACGCGGACGTTCGAGGTGGTGAACCCGGTCCTGGGACGGATCGAGGGGCCTGAGAACGAGGTGTTGGTGGGAGCGGGCGTGCTGCCCGTGGAGGAAAGCCCGGCGGGGCTGGGAGCGTTTCTGGGGCATGGGCTTGGGACGTTCGTTGCGGCGGGCGACGTGGACTACTGGCGGTTCGATGCGGAGGCGGGCGACCGGGTGACGGTGACGTTGGAGGCAACGGATCGGCCGGGGATTCACCCATGGTTGCAGCTTCGCACGGCGGCGGATGGGGTGATCTCGCAAGCCCAAGGCGGCTATTGGGAGGGGCGCTCAAGGGTGGAGGGCGTCGTGTTGTCGTCGCCGGGGACCTATTACCTCCGGGTTTGGAGCGACCATGGCGCGTCGGGCTATCGCCTCCGGGTGGAGCGGGCGCGGTCTTGGCAAGGGGAGGCATCGCCGACGACGCCCGTGGCGTTCCGCAACGAGGGCGGGAACGTGATGGGGCGCGTGGCGGGGCACTTGGAGGCGTCGGGCGGGGACGATCTCCTGGAGTTGGGGGTGTTGGGCACCGGAACCACGGTGCGGGCGGAGGCAGCCTTCCCCGAGGGAAGCGACCTTTCGGCGCCAGCCCTGACGTTGACGCTGGAGGACGCGGCGGGTGCGGTGGTGGAAACGGTGACAGGCGGCCCGTTGAACCGGTTGGTGGCGGCCGCCGGCATGCATCGGCTGCGGGTGTCGTCGGCGACGAAGGGCTTCCGGGCGGCCTATGTGGTGACGGTGCGCCTAGTGGATGGGACGGCTCCGGCGGTGGCCTCGGCGACGTTGCCTGCGGAGGGTGCGACGAGCACGGACCTGATCGTGCAATGGAGCCTGCAATGGTCGGAGGAACTGAACGCGGCGTCGGCGGGGAACGCCTCGAACTACGGCCTGGTTCGGTCGGGCAACAACGTGTTTGGGGACGGGGATGACGTGGTGATCCCGGTGACGGCGACGTATGGCGGCGGGGTGCAGGTCGGGATCGGGGTGCCTGGGCCGCTGCAACCGGGTCGGTATCGATTCACGGTGGGAACGGGGGTAACGGATCGGTCGGGCAACCCGTTGGCGGCCCCCGACGTGCGCGAGTTCGTGGTGGCCAACGTCGAGGGCTTCGTCATGGAAGGCCTGTCAAATGATGGGTTCGCGGGCGCCACGCCCCTGGGGCCCCTCGGGCCGGGCGACGGGTCGTTCCTTCGCGGGCCGAGCCTGCCCGTCGGCAACTACCCGCACGGCATCGCGCAGGGCGACCTCGACGGGGATGGCCACGCGGACCTGGTAGTGGCCAACACGTCCGGGGATGCGGACCTGACGGTGTATCCGGGCAATGGGGATGGCACGTTCGGGCTGCCGCGGCCGCTGTCGGCCGGAGGGCTTGGCTTGGCGGTGGCCGTGGGGGACGTGGATGGCGACGGCGACCTCGACGTGGTCGCATCGAGCCATTGGGCGCATCGCGTGAGCATCCTGGAGAACCTCGGCGGCCTGAACTTCGCGGCTCCGGTGTTCCACGCCGTCGGCAACCATCCGCGCGACCTTCGGTTGGGGGACCTCGATGGCGATGGCGTGCCGGAGATCGTGGTGCCCGTGCAGCGGGAGGATTTCCTCGTGGTGCTGAAGCGCGAGGCGGGCGGGGGCTATGCGAGGGCGAACTACCCGAATGGCGGCAATGCCTGGGCGGTGGCGCTGGGCGACCTGAACGGGGACGGGCGCGCGGACGTGGTGACGGCGAGCCATGAACGTTCCGGTTTGCAGGTGTTGCTGAACAACGGGGATGGAACGCTGGGCGCGGCGCGGACGATTTCCCTGCCGACCACCCACATCGACGTGGCCATCGAGGACATGGATGGCGACGGCCGAGGGGATGTCGTGGCCTTGAACCATGACGGTTCCGTTGTCCGGCTTTTGCGGGGCGACGGCACCGGTGGCTTTGGGGAGCCGACCTCGTTCACGGGGATGGGCGGTAGCCCTTACCACCTTGCGGTGGCGGATTACGACGGGGATGGCGATCGAGACGTGGCGGTGGCGGTTTATGGCGCCTCCCAGGTCGGCGTGTTCCTGAATCGGGGTGGTGGCGACCTTGGGCCGGCGGCCGTCTATGGGGCCTCGGGCAATCCGATCGCGGTTGTCGCCGGCGATTGGAACGAGGACGGGGTCAAGGACCTGGCCACGGCCAACTACCATGGAGCGAGCGCCAGCGCCTGGCTGGGTCAACGGGCCGTGCAGATGACGCAGGAGCCGGATGGCCTTTGGACGGTCCTCGGTCGCGGCAGCCTGAGCCCCAGTGCTTCCGCCGATCCGGACCATTTTCGCTTCAGCGCCCGGGCCGGCGATCTGCTGGTGGTTGGCGTGGAGACCTTGGGAAGCCCCGCCGCCAGCCAGCTCTATTATCGGGTGGATGACGCCAACGGGAACTACGTCACGGACTTCTATGCGTCCTCGTACAACGGCTGGGGCCAACGCGGGCCCGTCACGCTGGGCCGGGATGGGTCGTACTTCCTCCGGGTCTCCTACAACTACGACTACCGTGGCGAGTATCGCGTCCGGGTGAACCTCCTGCGGGGCGGGTTGCAGTCCGAGGGCGACACGCAGGCGAACGACAACTCGGGGTCGCCGTCGGCTCCGACGTTTGCATTGGACGGCGGGAAGCTGGCGGCGCGCGTGGCGGGAGCCATCAGCACGGGCGATGGGCCGGATCATTTCCGCCTCGGCGATCTTTCGGAGGGCACCACGGTTCGATTGGTCCTGGAGACGGCACCGGGGAGCACGTTGGCGGGTCGGCTGGCGGTGGTGCGGCCGGACGGGACGGTGGTGGCGCTGGGGGGAGAAGGTGCCACGACGTTGGTGCACGAGGTGGGTGCCGGAGGCGGGCCGTTGCTGGCGCGGGTGACGGCCGACGCCGGGGCAGGGTTGCGCGGGCAGTACGTGTTGGCCGTGACCATGGCGGACGAGCGGCCTCCTGCGATTGCCGCCTTGGACTTGCCGGCCGAGGGCTCCACCACGACGGCGTTGATCGGGTCCTTCCTGGCGACGTTCAGCGAGGACATGGCCGCCGCGACCGTCAATGGGGGCGCGAATGTCGAGGTGCGCTCCTCCATGAACGACGTCTTTGGCGACGCCGACGACTCGGTGTACTCGGTCGCGGGCGTGGGTTATGCGGCGGGGCGCAGCGCGACGTTCAACATTTCGGATGGGCCGCTGCAACCGGGCCGGTATCGGGTGACGTTGCGGACGGGGCTGACGGACCGGGCCGGGAACGGATTGGCGGAGGCTTATGTGCGGCGGTTCGAGGTGGCGGCGTTGCCCGGCTATGTGTCGGAGAACCGCTCGAACAATAGCCCGTATGGATCGACGTCGCTGGGCGCGCCGGGGGGCGGGGATGGTTCCTGGGCGTTGGCCTCGACTCAGGGAGTGGGCTCGAATCCTTATGACATCGCCACGGGCGACCTCGATGCCGACGGCAAGGCGGACGTGGTCGTGGCCAACATCAACTCGAACAACCTCAGCGTCCTTTACGGGAACGGGGATGGAACCTTTGCAACGGCGGACCCGCTCCCGTGCGATTCCGGCCCGATTAGCGTGGCCGTGGGCGACGTGGACGGGGACGGGCGTGCGGACGTGGTGGCGGTGAACCACTACTCCAACACGGCGAGCTTCCATCGGGGCCTGGGCGGGCGGGCCTTTGCCCCGGTCCAGTCCGTGCCGGTGGGGCGCAATCCGAGAAACGTGCGGTTGGCTGATCTCGATGCTGATGGGAGTCGGGAAATCCTCGTGGCCAACCAAAGCGACACGTTCGTGTCCGTGCTGCGGTGGGACGGGGCGGGTGGACTCGCGCGCCAGGATGTAGCGGTGGGTTCCGGCACGTGGGGGATGGCGGCGGGCGACCTCGACGGGGATGGCCGCGCGGACGTTGTGGCCGTGGGCTCCTTTGGATTGGCGGTCCTCCAGGGAGGCGCGGGTGGGTTCGCCTTGGAGTCGCTCCGGCTGGTGTCGGGTGATCCTGCCGACGTGGCGTTGGTGGATCTTGATGGCGACGGCGACTTGGATGCCGCCATCTTGAACCGGACGGGCCGCAGCGTGGCGGTCTTCCGGAACGACGCCGGGGCACTGGCAGCGGTGCCAGCCTACGTGGGCGGGCTTGGGTCCGAACCGTATCACCTAGTGGCGTCGGACCTGGATGGGGACGGCGACGTGGACCTTTCCGTGGCGGTGTACGGCTCCAGCCAGTGGGCGCGGTTGATGAATGACGGCTCGGGCGGATTGGGCGCGCCGGTTGCGACGGGATCTGGAGGCAACCCGATTGGCATCGTGGCGGGGGACTGGAACGGCGACGGCATCCGGGACGTGGCCACGGCGAACTATTACGGAAACAACGTTTCCATCTGGCTGGGCAACCGCGCCTCGCTCCTGGCGGAAGGGCCGACGGGCCTGTTGACCGGCCTGGCGCGCGGGCGATTGGCGGACACGTCGGACTACGACTTTTATCGGTTCAGCGCGCGCGCCGGGGACGCGCTGACGGAGGCGATGGAAACGGAGGGCAATGTGCCTGCGAGCCAGTTGTACTACCGCGTGGATGGCCCGAGCGGCGAGTACATCGCCGACTTCCACGCGAATTCGTACAACGGCTGGGGCCAGTCGTCCCCGGTGACCCTGCCCGTGGACGGCAGCTACACGGTGTTTGCCCGGTACAACTACGATTACCGGGGCGAGTACCGTCTGCGGGTCTCCCTGGCGCGTGGCGGGATGCAACTGGAGCGCGAGGACAACAACTCCGCCGGGGCGGCCAACGAAGTCGTTCTCAGCCCCGTTGGCGGACGCGCGACGGGCCGCATCGCGGGGTACTTCCGCCAGGACGAAGCCACGGCGGGCGACTTCTACAAGGTGGCTTCGGTGGGCGAAGGGCAGGCCTTGGACGTGGCGTGGGCTCCGGTCATGGCGGGCAAGGTGGCGGCCACGATGGTGGTGCGCGGGCCCTCGGGCGACGTGGTCGCCAGCGGCGATGCCGCGACGGGCCTTCGCGTGGTTCCAACGGCGGGCCAAGGGGGTGTGCATGTGGTCCAGGTGGTGCCAACGCCGCCTCGTCGCACGGCGGCGGCCCGGGCCAACCTGGCGTTCCGGGGCGGCACGCAGGTACGGGTGCCGCTCAACGTGCCGGAGGACGCCATGACGGTGTCATTCTGGTTCCTGTCGTTGTCGCCGGATTCCGGGTTGTTCGAGGTCGGGGGCGGTGGGCACGACCGGCACCTGTACCTCAATGGCGGCAACATCTACGCGCGTCTCTACAACCACGAGGTCATTGGCTCGTCCGGCCTCAGCCTGGGAGACGGCCGCTGGCATCACGTGGCGTACCAGTACGGCGCGGCCATCGGCGGCCAGCGCATCTACGTGGATGGGGTCCGGGTGGCTTCCGGCACCAAGGCGTCCTCGGACTTCACGTGGCAGACCGACGTGGGCTTCGGGTACTCGTCGGACCGCGGCCCTCTGGTGGGCGTGATGGAGGATGTGTCCCTCTGGAATTTGGCGTTGCCGGAGGACCAGGTGCTGGCGTTGCGGACGACGGCGTTGGACGGCAGCGAGGCGGGCCTCATCGGGTTCTGGCCGTTGAACGAGGGAACGGGAACGGGCGTGACGGCCGTGGGCGGCGCATGGCCCGGAACGATCACGGGGCCGACGTCGTGGGCCACCGGCTTGCCCGGGGCGTCGTGGGTGGGCATCGAGACGGCCTACGTGTTGACGGCGTCCGTGGAGGATGCCGTGCCGCCCCAGGTGACGGGCGTGGACGTGGCGGCCGAGGGCGGCACGACAACGGCGTTGGTGAACGCGTTGACCGTGACGTTCAGCGAGGACATGGACGCCGCGACGGTCAACGCGACGGGCCAATTCGAGCTGCGTGCCTCCGTCAACGGCGTGTTCGGCGACGGCGACGACGAGGTGTACGGGCTGGCGGCGGTGGGCTACGTGAGCGGCCAGGCAGCAACGCTCAAGGTGGAGGGCGGGCCATTGCAGCCGGGCGCGTATCGGTTCACGGCGGGAACGGGCCTGCGCGACCGCGCGGGCAATCCCTTGGCGGCCCCATTCGTGAGGACGTTCACCGTGGGCGGCCTCGGCTTGTTCGTGTCGGAAAACCGGTCCAATGACATCGTCGTCCGCGGCACGGCGGTTGGGACGCCGGGCGACGTGACGCGGGGCATGCTTCGCGCGGGCGACCTGTCCTCGCCGAGCAACCAGCATGAAGTGGCCGACGGCGACCTCGACGGGGACGGCATCGACGACTTGGTGGTGGCCAACAACGGCCAAGTGTTCGTGCGGGTCTTCCTGGGGATGGGAGACGGGACGTTCCGGGCACCGTTGGACGTGGCGACGGCGCGCACGGCGACGGGCGTCCAGGTGGGCGACGTGGACGGCGACGGGCGAAGGGACCTGGTCCTTGCCAACCACGATCACCACGGCGTGACCATCGTCCGGCAAGTTGGCCCGATGACCTTTGGGCTGCCCGTATTTGTCGCCACGGGACAAAACCCCTTGGTGACGCGCCTGGCGGACCTCGACGCCGACGGGTTGCCGGAGGTCGTGGTGGCGAACCGCAGCAGCTACTTCCTGACCGTGCTGCACCGCAAGGACGATGGCACCTATGGGCGGGTGGACATCGCCAGCGATGGCCGCCCGGGCACCGTGGCCGTGGGCGACGTGGATGGCGACGGCCGCGTGGACGTCGTGGCGTCCAACTGGTGGGACCGGTCCGTGAGCGTCTATCTCAACAATGGCACGGGCGGCCTGCTGCCGCCGGTCTCGCGGCCCGTGGCGCCGGATCCCCGGGGGATCAGCCTGGGCGACCTGACGGGCGACGGCCGCCTCGACATCGTCGTGGTGCAACACGGCAACCAAAGCGTCGGGGTCTTGGCAGGGCGCGGCGACGGTGCCTTTGACGCGCCGGTCCAGTATGCGGGCGCGGGGTCGGATCCATGGTTCCTGGCGTTGGACGACCTCGACGCGGACGGGCGGCTCGACGTGGTGGTGGGCGCCTACGGCAGCAACCGGCTCGTGCGCTATTTCAATGAGGTGGCCGGGGTCTTGGGCGAGGCCGTGGCCTTGCCGGGCGTCAACAACCCCATCGGCGTCGCGACCGGCGACTGGAACCGCGACGGCATCCGCGACGTGGCCTCGGCCAACCACAACGGTGGCATCTCCCTGTGGCTGGGCACGCGTCGGCTCAACCAGGCGGAGGACCCCGCCGGTCTCACGTCCGTCCTCGTGCGCGGCACGATGGAAAAGGACCAGGACGAGGACTGGTTCCGCTTCGATGCGAAGGCCGGGGATGTGTTGCAGGTGAACGCCGAGACGGAGGGCAACCCGGGTGGCAGCCAGCTTTACGTGGAGGTCTTCAGTCCTTCGGGCGCGACGGTCGTGGGAGCCTACTCACGCTGGGACGGCAGCCTGACGACGGACCCGGCGGTGCTGGCCGAGGACGGCATCCATGCCGTGCGGGTTCGGATTCCGTGGTGGTGGGGACGCAACTACCGGGGCGAATACCGCGCCTGGGTGGGGCTGGGGCGCGGTGGCCTTGGGTTTGAGCGGAATGGAAACCAAGCCGACGGCGTGGGCAACGCGTCGCCGGTCTCGTTCACGTTGTCGGGCGGCGCGCAGGGGGCACGCGTCGCGGGGCACGTGGCGACGGTGGATTCCGGCGATGTGTTCCAGATGGGGAACCTCGGCGGCGGCACGACCGTTCGCGCGGCCTTGGAACTGCCCGCTGACAGCGCGCTGGTCGCCGGGTTGGAGGTTCTGGATGCCTCGGGGGTGTTGCTGAGCGCGGCGGAGCCCGGGAGAGCCCTGGAGTACGCCGTGGCCTCGTCCGGCAGCTATTTCGTCCGTGTCCGACCCGATGCTGGGCGCGGCCTGGGCGGGCGCTACGTGCTCGCTCTTTCGTGGTCCGACTCGACGCCGCCGTATGTGGCGTCCACGAGCCTCCCGGCAGAGGGCGGCGTGACGGAGGCCCTGCTGGACGCCTTCGAGATCCGGTTCTCGGAGGACATGGACGCCAAGACGATCAACGCCGTGGCCAACGTGGAGGTCCGCGTCTCTCCCAACGACGTCTTTGGGGACGGCGACGACATCGTGTATCCGGTGGCCCAACCGGCCTATGGGGCGGGAACGGTGGTAACCTACGGGGTTCCCGGTGGGCCCTTGGCGGCGGGCAACGTGCGCGTGACGCTGGGCGGCGGCCTCAAGGATCGCAGTGGCAATCCGTTGGCCGCGCCGTTCGTCCGGCAGTTCCAAGTCCAGGCACGCCCCGGCTTCGTGCGCGAGGGCGGCAACAACAACCAACCCCTGGGCGCCACGCGCCTCGGGTCCGCGCCGAGCGCGACCCCCGACGGCAGCTTCGCCCGGGCTGCTGCACTCGCTACCGGCGCCAATCCCTACGACCTCGCCGGGATCGACCTCGACGGCGACGGCCTCAAGGACCTGGTGGTGGCCAACGCCGGCGGCAACTCCGCCCAGGTCTTCCGCGGCAATGGCGATGGCACGTTCCAGTCGCCGACGACCTATCCCACGGGGGCATACCCGCACACGTTGCTGGCGCAGGACCTGACGGGTGACGGGAAGGCGGACCTCGCAACGGCCAACTTCTACGGTGACTCCATCACGCTCTGGACGGGCGCGGGGGACGGCACGTTCACGGGTCCCCTAAACTGGCCCGTTCCCAACAATCCCCTCGGCATCGCGGCCGGGGACGTGGACGGGGACGGCGACTTGGACGCGGTGGTGACACGGCACAACGGCAATGCCGTGGCCGTCCTCCTGCGCGACGGGCCGACGGGAATCGTGGCCGGGGCCAACATCCCAACCGGCGCCAACCCGGCGGGGGTGCGGTTGGCGCGCGTGAATGGCGACAACCATCTGGACATGGTGGTGGCCCATTACGGTGCCGCGAGCGTGGGGGTGTACCTCGGCGATGGCTCCGGTGGGTTCTCTGCCCCCGCCTTGCTTGCCACGCCGTATCGGCCCCACACGCTGGAGGTGGTGGATCTGGACGGCGACGGCTTCCTGGACATCGCCGTGGCCAACGAGGGCTCCGCCTCGCTCAGCGTGTTCCAGGGAAATGGCGACGGCACGTTTGGCGCGCGCACGGACCTCCCGGCGGGCAACAACCCGTATGTCCTCGCGGCCGACCTCGACGGCGACGGCCGTCCGGACCTCGCCGCAGGAAATCATGGCTCCAACACCGTCGGCTTTTGGCGGCATCAAGGCGACGGCACCTTTGCCTCGATGATCCCGTTGGCCGGCGGCCTCGCGGGCCCCACCCGGCTGGCGGCGGCGGATTGGAACGGCGACGGGATCCTGGACCTCGCCAGCGCCAACTATTCCGGCAACAACGTGTCCATCCTGCTGGGCAATCGGATCCAAACGTTGCCCTTCGACGCCGCCGGCAATGGCATTCGTTCCGTGGCCGCCTATGGCCGCCTGACGGATGGAAGCGACTCGGACTGGTGGAGCTTTGGGGCGCGCGCCGGCCAGAAGCTGGTTCTGGCGATGGAAAACCCCGGGCGGCCCGGCGCGTCTCAGCTCTACTTCCGCGTCATCGCGTCCAATGGCGACACCGTTCTCGCCTTTTACCCCGACTACTACGGCACCGGCCAGTCGCCGGTGTTCACCGTGCCGTCCGATGGCACGTACTTCATCGTGGTGAGCCCGAACTACGGGTACGACGCCGAGTACCAGTTCCGATTGGTGCTGACGCCTTCGGGCGCATCGCCCGAGGCGGAGTCCAACAACGGGATCGCCAACGCGACGCCCTTGCTTCTGTCGCCCTCTGGCGACGGCCGCGCGGGCGTGGGCGTGGGCCATGTCCACTCCGCAGGCGACCTCGACTACTTCGACCTCGGGACGGTGGAGTCGGGCCAGACGGTGTTCCTCAACGTCCGGTTGCAGTCCGGGGCCACCTTTCAGCCCGTGGTGGGTGTGTATGACGCCTCGAACGGGTATCGCGTCGAGGCGGCTGGCGGACGCGGCTTCGATGGCGTGGCCGAGGTCGATGTGGCGACGACCGGTCGATACTACGCCGTGGTCCGGGCCAGCGGTTCCCAGGGCGGGCTCTTGCAGGCCTATGTGCTCGAAGCCTTGATCGTGCCCACCTCCACGGTGGGCCTGCCCAACCTCCAGGTGACATCCGTGGCCACGCCATCCGGCCCGGTCCGCAGCGGCGACAACGTCACCGTCGAGTTCCAGGTCGGGAACGTGGGCCGCCAACCCACCGGGGCGTCGGCGTGGACGGATCGCGCGGTCTTGTCCATCAACGCCACCCTGGGCGACCTCGACGACCTCCCGCTGGGCGTCATCGGCCGCTCGGGCGCGCTGGCGGCCGGCGAATCCTATTCTGTCTCCCGCAGCCTGCGCATCCCCGACGGCGTCTCCGGCGACTTCTACGTCCTAGTGCAGGCCGACTCGGGCAACGCCGTGACGGAGTTCGTCCTCGAGAACGACAACGTCACGGCCAGCGCCGCCACCTTGCGGGTGAATCGTGCCGATTATCCGGACCTAGTCGTCGAGGCCTTGGCCGTGACGAAGGGCGCCACGATTGGAGCCGTGTGGAACGTGGCCAACCGTGGGCCGGGGGCTGCGGCAGCCGGATGGCGCGAGTCCGTCGCCCTTCGCAACCTCGCCACGGGCCTCGTCGTCTGGCGCGAGGAACAGGTCATGGCCTCCGGCATGGCCTCGGGAGCTGTCATGGAACGTTCGTCGGCCCCGCCGTGGCCCGTTCCCGGCCGTTACCGGCTGGAGGTGGCCGTTGATGTCGGCGACGACGTCTTCGAGTTCAACGAGGCCAGCCATGCGAGCGCCGAGGGCAACAACGTCGCCTCGGGCACGCTGGACGTGGAACGCGACCTGGCCGTCGCCAACCTCCGCATCGAGCCCGTCGGCACCCTCCACGCCGGCGACCCCATCGTTGTCCGCTGGGACACCGTCGCTTCGGGTGACGTGCCGCCCGGTGGCCCGTGGGTGGACCGCGTCCGCGTCGTGAACCGCACGACGGGCTCCGTGCTCCTCGACGTCACCACTACCAGTCGCGAGGCCGCGTTGAACCTGCCCGCCCTCGCTGCGGGCGTGGGACAGATCGAGGCCACCGTCACGGCGGACGCCGCCAACGCCATTCCCGAGTTTTCCCTGGCCCTCGACGCCGAGGCCAACAACGCGGCCTTTGTCATCCGGGAGTCCGAGCCCGCACCCTATCCGGACCTCGTCGCGGCGGTGGGCGACGTCCCCGCGGCGGCGGACGCCGGCCAGCCCCTGACCTTCTCGTGGTCGATCTCCAACGTCGGCAACGCGCCCGTCGGGGTTGCGTGGCGCGACGACGTGTACCTCTCGCCGGGCACCGGCCTGGCGGGCGCCCGGCTCGTGGGCTCGTACCTCAACGACGCATCCAGCCCATCGGGTGGAGCGCTCGCAGCCGGAGCCTCCATCCTCAACGCCGCCACGTTCAACGTCCCCGCCGACCTCTCCGGTGCCCTGCGGGTCGTCGTGGTCGCCGACGCCGGCGGCGTGTTGACGGAGCCCAACACGCCCAACAACCGCGCCGCGAGCGCGGGCACGGTCCTCATACGCAAGCCCAACCTCGTCCCCTCCGCCATCGTGGCCCCGGCCGTCGCCGACGCGGGCGAGACCGTCGAGGTCCGGTGGACCGTCACGAACGCGGGCAACGGAGCCACCTTCTCTGGTTGGCGCGCCACCGTGGGCCTCAGCGCCTCCGCCGACGGCTCGGGCGCGGTGCCGATTGGATCGCTCGACCGGACCGACAGCCTCGCGGCGGGCGGCGTCGTGGAGCAGGTCGTCGCCGTTTCCATCCCTCCAGGCTTCACGGGCAACCGCTTCGTGGTGGTCACGCTCGACACGGCCAGCCAGGTCCCCGAAAGCAACGAGGCCGACAACGTTGCCGTCTCGTCCGCCGCCGTGGGATTGCGCGCCCCCAACCTCGTGGCGGTGGATGTGGCGGGGCCGGCCAGCGCGGCCCCTGGCATCCCCTTCGCGATCCGTTGGACGTCTCGGAACACCGGGTCCGCCACGGCCACGGCTCCGTGGTCCGACAGGGTGTACCTGTCGTCGGATGCGGCATGGGGCGGCGACGTGAGCCTTGCCAGCCTGGCGGCGTCCGATTCCCTGCCAGCGGGGGCCTCGCGCGAGGTCACGGGGTCCGTGGTCGTTCCGGTCGATGGGCCGGCCGGCAACCTCTACGTGCTGGTGGCCACCGACGCGGGCAACGCGGTCGCGGAATCCAATGAGTCGGACAACGTCGGCGTGTCGGCGGCAGTGGTGACGGTGCCGTTGACGCTGACGGTGACGGGCGGGGCGGCGTCGGTGCCCGAGAACGGGGGCCCATTGACCTTCACGGTGACGCGCAACGGCGACCGTTCGGCGGACTTGCTTGTGACGTTGGGCAGCTCCGCTCCCACCGCCTTGTCGGTTCCGGCGGGCGTCACGATCCCGGCGGGACAATCCAGCGCGACCTTCGCGGCCACGCCCGTGGCCGATGGCGTGGTGGCCGGCGACCGGGCGGCGACGATGACGGTGGGCGCGACGGGCTTCGCGGACGTGGCGCGGCCAGTGACGGTGACGGACGTGGATGTGCCGCGCCTGTCGCTGGCGCTGGACGGGTCGGAGATGGGCGAAGGGGCGAGCGTGCCCGCGCGTGTGACCCGCGACCCGGTGACGGCGACGCCGCTTGTGGTGACGCTGGTCTCGACGGCCCCGGGCCAGTTCCTGTTGCCCGCCTCGGTCACCATCCCGGCCGGGGAGGCCTCGGTGGCGTTCGCGGTGCTGACGCTGGACGACGCGCTGGTAGAGGCGGACACGCCGACGACCCTGACGGTGACGGCGACGGGCCACACGGGGGCGTCGCGTCCGTTGACGGTGCTGGACGACGACACGTTCACCCTGGGCCTTTCGCTCGCGGCGACGACGTTCCCCGAGAACGCGGGCGCGGCGGCGACGGTCGGGACGGTGACGCGTGCCCCGGTGACGTCGCAGGCGATCACGGTGGCGTTGACGAGCAGCGACCCGGCGGCGGCGACGGTGCCGGCAAGCGTGACGATCCCGGCGGGGCAGGCCTCCGCGACGTTCAACGTGTCGGCCGTGAACGACGGCGTCGTGGACGGAAGCCAGGTGACGGACATCAGCGCGAGCGCCTCCTTGGCGGGGCGCCCGGCCGTCGTGGCCGCGCCGGTGACGGCGACGGTGACGGACGACGACGGGCCGATGCTCACGTTGACGCTGGGCGCGTCGGCGGCGCGCGAGGGGGCGTCCCCGGCGACGCTGGGGACGGTTCGTAGGAACACCTCGACGGCGACGGCCTTGGTGGTGTCGTTGGCCTCGGACAACACGGCCGAGGCGACGGTTCCTGGAACCGTGGAGATCCCGGCGGGGGCCGTGGAGGCGACGTTCCCGGTGGCCACGGTGGCGGACGGGGTGACGGATGGGCCGAAGGTGGCCCGCATCACGGCGAGCGCGGCGGCGCATGAGTCCTCGACGGCCTCGTTGACGGTGACGGACGCCGACCTGCCGGACCTGGTGGTGGCGTGGGTACAGTCGCCGGGCGTGGTCGAGACCGAGACGATCACGTCGGCGCGGTTCCGCGTGGAGAACCGCGGCAACGCGGCGGCGACGGGGCCGTTCATCGTGCGGTTGTACACGTCGGTGGACGCGGTGGCGGGCGGCGACACGTATGCGGCGCAGTACACGTTCGCGGGGACGCTGCCGGCCGGCGCGCACTTTGAGCTGACCCAGGGCTTCACGGCCCCGCGGCGCGTGGGCCCGGTGTACCTCGTGGCGGAGGTGGACCCGGTGCGGGCCGTGACGGAGCTGGCGGACGACAACAACGCGGCGGTGAGCGCGGCGGTGATGGACGTGCGCGCGGCGTACACGGCGGTGGCGTCCACGGACGTGTCGGTGGCCATGGCCGGGACGCTGGTGCCGATTCGCGGGACGGTGACGCGGGGCGATGGGACTCCGGGCGTCGGTGCGTCGGTGACGGTGCACGTGGTCGTGCGCGGGACGCGGCGGACCTTGGGGGCGATTGCGGACGGCCTGGGGAGGTTTGCCGTGACCTTCAACCCGTTGCCGGGCGAGGCCGGCAACTACGAGATCGCGGCGGCGCACCCGGGCGTGAGCGAGCCCGCGACGCAGGATGCGTTCACGCTGGTGGGCATCCGGATCGACACGGCGGGCGCGATGCGCGTGATCGAGGGGCAGTCGGCGGCGTCGGGGACGCGGGTCCAGAACCTGAGCGACGTGCCGGTGAACGGGCTGACGGTGGAGACGACGGAGGTGCCACCGGGCCTGACGGTGACGCCGTCGCTGGGCTCGACGACGCTGGCAGGGAACGGGTCGGTGGACGTGGCCTATGGCGTGGCGGTGGCGGATGGCACGACGACGGGCGGGATGGTGCGGTTCCGGGTGACGGGGTCGGGCGGGATCACGGGGACGTTCGAGGTGCCGGTGGTGGTGGAGGCGCTGCGGCCGAACCTGGTGGCGATTCCGGGCTCCTTGGAGCGCGGGATGCGGCGCGGGGTGCAGACGACGGTGCAGTTTGACCTGGTGAACCGTGGCGGTCGCCCGACGGGTCCGCTGAGGCTGTTGATCCCGCCGTTGTCGTGGATGCGGGTGGCGGCGGGCGGCGAGGTGAATGACCTGTGGCCGGGCGAGACCAACCCGGTGACGGTGGTGTTGACGCCGCCGGCGGACCTTCCGCTGGGGCCGTACAACGGGTCGTTCTACGCGCAGGCGGAGGGGGTGGGGGTGAACGTGCCGTTCACGTTCCGCTCAATGTCGGAGGCATTGGGCACGCTGAGGGTGGAGGCGGTGGACGAGTTCACGTACTACGCCGAGGGCGAGCCGCGGGTGGCGGGGGCGACGGTGGTGGTGCTGGACGCGGTGACGGGCGCGGAGGTGGCGCGGCAGGCGACGGGCGCAAACGGGATCGCGGAGTTCGCGGGCCTGCGGGAGGACTACTACCGCGTGGAGGTGACGGCGGACGGGCACGGCTCGTACCGCGGGACGCACTTGCTGGAGGCGGCGAAGACGACGTCGGTGACGGCCTTCCTGCCGCGGCAAACGGTGCGGTATCGGTGGACGGTGGAGCCGATCCAGGTGGAGGACCGTACCCGGATCACCATTGAGACGGTGTTCGAGACGGCGGTGCCGGTGCCGGTGGTGACGATGGAGCCGTCGGTGGTGGACTTGGCGGACGTTGCCGGGGACGAGACGCAGGTGGACCTGACGATCACGAACCACGGGTTGATCGCGGCGAAGTCGAGCCGGTTTGTCATGCCGACGCACCCGGGCTGGGAGTTCATCCCGTTGATCACGGAGGTGGGGGACATCCCTGCGAAGAGCTCGTTGACGATCCCGATGACAGTGCGGCGGTTGGGAGGCGCGGGCGGCGGGGCGTTGGTGGGGGCTCGGCGCGCGGCGCGCACGGCGGGCACGGGCGGGCCGTGCCTGGTGGGCGGCGGCTTGGTCTGGGAGTTGCCGTGCGGGCCGCGCACGAATGCCTACACGGTGCCGATCACGTTCAACAACGCAGGCACCGATTGCGGCAATGGCGGCGGCGGCGGTTGGGGTGGCGGTGGATGGGGCGGTGGCTTCGGGGGCGGCGGCGGTGGCGGCGGTGGCGGCGGGCCAACCTCCGTGTTCAACCCGCCGGACATTTCCATGCCGGAGCTGTGCGACTGCCGGTACATCCCCCGCATTTGCCTCGATGGCGGGTTCGAGTTCGACCTCAGCGGCAGGCTGGAGTCTCTGGTG
The DNA here is from genome assembly GCA_046090125.1 of Verrucomicrobiota bacterium. Classification (GTDB taxonomy): domain Bacteria; phylum Verrucomicrobiota; class Verrucomicrobiia; order Limisphaerales; family UBA9464; genus UBA6176. The sequence goes on along the minus strand of JBJSZF010000354.1, from coordinate 4,598 downwards.
TCGGCTGTCCTGTCGAAGCTGCCCGGCGCGCGGCTGACGGAGGCCGAGATGAAGGTGTCGTTCAGCGGCGACATCTGCACCTGTTGCGTGGACGGCAAGATCTCGTGGGAAGGCAAGGCGACCGGCAACGGCAGCATCAAGGCGCAGGTCGAGCTCGGGCCCGGCATCGCCGCCGAGCTGCCCTTCGAGGCACCGCCCCCATGGAAGGATGTGTTCTTGGACGGCCGCGCCTTGGCCGGCGTCCGCCTGACGCTCACCGGCTCCATCGAGGGCACTTACGAGAAGAAATGCAACGAGCCGCCCACCCTTTGCATCCAAGGCAACGCCCACCTCCAGGCCTTCGCCGGCGCGGAGTTCGAGGGCAACGCCTCCGCGACGCTCGACTTGTCCCCGGAGGGCCTCGGCTTTGGCGACGTCGGCTTCACCGGCCATGTCGGCGGCCAGATCGGGCTCGAGGGCAACATCGGCGCCACGTTCAACTGGTGCCGCGGCTCCGGCGGCTCCATCACCGCCTGCGGCAACCTCGTCGCACGCGCCAACATCGGCGGCAGCCTCGAGGCCACCTTGCCCGACGGCACCAAGATCAACCGCGGCATCACCCTGTCCGCCGACAAGATCCTGGCGGGCGGAGAATGCGACGCGGCCGGCGACCGCCTCGGGGCCGCCCCCGCCGCAGGCGGACGGCGAGCCCGGGTCGCGGGAGCCTTTGACGGGCCGTTCACGGAATCACTACCGGGCGACCTCTTCCCGCTCCCCACCGCCGAGATCGCCAAGGCGCTCCACCTCGACCGTCCGCCCGACGCCGTCTGCGCCCGCGTGAAGCTCAAGCTCGAGCAGGAGGCCGTGCTTACCCGAGACGCCTTCCGCGCCATGCTGGAGATCGAAAACGCGGACGTCTCCGCCTTGTCCGACATCGAGGTCTCCCTGCGCTTCCGAGACGCCGGCTCGGTGGACGCCGCCGAGCGGTTTGGCGTGCGCCCTCCCGAAATCTCGGCCATGGGCGCCGTGGATGGCACGGGCTCCCTGGCCGCCAACACCACGGGCAAGGCGGCGTGGGTGCTGATCCCGACGCGCGACGCCGCCGGGTCGGAGCCACGGGTCTATCGCGTGGGCGGCACCCTGCGCTACCGCCAGAACGGCGTCCTCGTCACCGTGCCCCTGGCGGACGTGCCCATCACCGTCCACCCGCAGCCCTTGCTCACCCTCCAGTACTTCCACCAGCGCGACGTGTACTCGGATGATCCCTTCACGCCGGCCGTGGAGCCCAGCATCCCCTACGCTCTCGGCGTCATGGTCCGCAACGACGGCTTCGGGCAGGCCCGCAACTTCCGCATCACCTCGGCCCAGCCCCAAATCGTCGAGAATGAACGCGGCCTGCTGATCGACTTCCAGCTCATCGGCACCCAGGTGGCCGGCGACGAGGTCTCACCCTCGCTCACGGCCAACTTCGGCGCCATCAACGCCGGCGACATCAAGGTGGCCCGCTGGCTCTTTACCTCCTCGTTGCAGGGCCTCTTCATCGACTACAGCGCCAAGTTCGAGCACATCGACTCCCTCGGGAACCCGCGCCTGTCGTTGATCGACGCCGTCTCCATCCACGAGACGATCCGCCAGGTCGAGGCCCAGGGCACCCGAGCCGACGGCAAGCCCGACTTCCTCGTGAACGACGTGCCCGACGTGCGCGACCTGCCGGACACGCTCTACCTCAGCCAAGGCGGCACCAACCACGTCGAGGTCGTGGAGTTTGCCAGCGTGGATTCTGCCCCGTCGGGCTCGGACACGGTCGTCGAGCTGACGGCCACGATGCCGGCAGGGTGGGTGTACCTGCGGGTGCCGGAGCCGTCGGATGGCTCGATGCAACTGACGCGCATCGTGCGCTCCGACGGGCGCGAGCTGCCCGTGGACCGGACATGGTGGGTGACGGACCGCACATTCGAGGGAATGGGAAGGCGGCCGACGCGCGAGAACATCCTGCACCTGCTCGATGACGACAGCACGGGCCGGTACACGCTCCATTACAACACCCCGGCCGGGGAGGACCACGTGGCCCCGTCGAGTGCCGTCGGCGTGTTGCCCGCGCAAAGCCCCAGGGACATCGGCCTCGCATGGAGCGGCACGGACGACGCCAGCGGCGTGGCCGGGTTCGACGTGTACGTGTCCCGGAACAACGGGCCCTACGAGCTGTGGCTCGAAGGGACGACGTTGCGCGGCGCGTTGTACCGGGGCGACCTGGGCGCGACCTATCGCTTCTACTCCGTGGCCTTCGATCGTTCGGGCAACCGCGAGGCGGCCCCGGCCACGGCGGACGCCACCACGGCCGTGGCCTTCGAGTCGCGCGGGCCGGTGGTGGGCGTCATCGCCGACGTGGGCATGGAGCCCTCGACCACCTACACGGGCCTGCCGTACTCGGTGACGGACCCGGATACCCCGCTGGACCTGCTCGGGGTGACGTTCGTGTCGTCGAACGCGTCGCTGTTGCCTAGGGAGGGCATCGTGAGCGTGGGGACGGGCCCGGCGCGCACCTTGAGCCTGACGCCGGTGCCGGGCCAATACGGCACCGCGGACGTGACGATGCGGGTGTCGGACGGCACGGAGACGGCGTTGCGGTTGTTCCAGGTAACGGTGTACCGACCGAACCTTGCGCCGCTGGCCGTGGACGACGCGGTGTCCGTGACGCGTGCCACGAGCGTCCGCATCCCGGTGGCGACGTTGCTGGGGAACGACTCGGACCCCGACGGCGACACCGTGGTGGTGGATTTCGTGGCGCCGTTCAGCGCGGCGGGCGGGCGGGTCCAACTGCGCGGCTTGTTTTTGGTGTACACGCCGCCCGTGGTCGGCCCCGCGACCGACTCGTTCGTTTACACGGCCGGGGACGGGTTCCGCGGCCTCACGACGGCGACCGTCCAGGTGACGCTGACGGATCCGGAGCCGCCCGAGGGCGGCGCGTTGTCGCTAAGTTCCATGCAGGCGACGCCCCAGTCCGTGGTGCTCAACTTCGTGGGCATCAAGGGACGCCGGTATCGGGTCGAGCGATCGCCCAACATGCAGCCCCCATGGACCGCGCTGGGCACCGCCACCGCCGACGACTTCGGACGCTTTCGATTCGAGGACGCGACCCCGCTGGCCCCGATGGGCTTCTATCGGATCGTGTGGGTGACGGGGCCGTGAGGCGCAGGGACCACGACGCAGGCAACAACCAGGAACAAGGCGCGGGCACGATGAAGGCAATCAAGGCGATGAAGACGATGAGGGCGACAAACCAGATGCACGGGGCGTGGGCCCGGCGGTGCGGCGCGTCCATGGCGTTGGCAGTGGCGGTGCCGTTGGCCGCGCAATCGCTGCGGTTCACGCCCGGCGGATTTGGCGGCCAAGTGCTGCCGGACGGCACCGGAACGGGATACGTGGACATGCGTGCCGTCACCACGCTGCCGACGGCGGTCCAAGAGCTTCGCATACGGCTGACGCTCGAGGGCACGCAGGGCGGCATGTGGAACGGCGACCTCTATGCAACGGTGCAGTACCAAGCCACCGCGTCGTCCCCGGTGTCCGCCTACGCCGTGTTGCTCAACCGCCCGGGCCGGGACGACGCCACCGTGGACGCCGCCGACGGCTACGAGGACAACGGCCTCGACGTGTCGTTGGGTGCCACGGGCCCGGACATCCACACGTACCGGCTCCTGACAACCCCGGCCACCGGCGCGGGCGTGACCGGGAACTGGTCCGCAGACGGGCGGGACGTGGACCCGTTCGTCGTGGTAAACGCGAGCTTGCGAACGGCGGGGCTGGCCCCCTTCCAAGGCATCAACCCGAATGGCCTGTGGACCTTGTACGTGGAGGACACGACCCCCGGTGGTGTGGCCAAGCTCAAGGCCTGGGGCTTGGAGTGGACGCCGGTGCCGGAGCCCATGGCGTATGGAAGCATCACCGCCGCAGCCCTGCTGGGCGCGGCGTGCTGGCTTCGTCGGCGCACTTCATAGCGCCAGCCTTCGGGCGCGAACCCTTGGCCCGACGCTGGGTCGTGGGTCGGGCGGGACATGGAGTCTCGCCCACCGAACGCCTTGCGCACCCCGAGACGAGTTCCTCGACGTTTTTTGGTGGGGTGAGCCTGGGCCCTTCTTAGCCGCACGCTTCGGTGCTGGATGAGTTGGAGTTGCGACGCATGCCCTATGTGATGGCGACACGGTTGACGAAGCCTATCCAGTCGGTCTGTCGCCATGACGACGCGGCGTGGGAGAAGACGGACATGGAGGGGATGGAGGTGCAGGAGTTGGATGCCGATCAGGTTGGGCGGCGGATTGTTGTGCTGCGACAGCGGATCGCACGACGTCCGGAGGCCGGCGGGAAGATGCTGCTGGATGTGCCAGGCTACCGTTTTCAGGCGCTGGTGACGAATCTGCCGCGGAGCATGAAGCCGCTGGCCGTATGGCGCCGCTACAACGGGCGTGCGGACATCGAGAACCGAATCAAGGAGCTTGGAGACCAGTTCGGGGTGAAGCGGTTGGCCTGCAGGGGCTTTTGGGCGACGGAGGCGCTGCACCAGATGGCGATCACGGCCTACAACCTGTGCGTCCTGCTGCAACGACGACTGGGACAAGAGG